>CAJUEB010000011.1 GCA_910585135.1 uncultured Eubacteriales bacterium | reverse complement strand
GGAAGATGTAAATCAGATATTTATGAATCATGAAAAATTTGAAAGTATAATAGAGAAAACCGACCGCACAGGCAGGAAAGATCGAACAGAAAGAACCGATAGGATCGACAAAACGGAACAAATTGACAAAACCGACGAAACAGATAGAAGCAAAACCCGCCGATACAGCAGACATGAACGATACGAAAGGCGGGCGAGGAGAAAATTCAGGCGAAAAAGACGGGAAGTTCTTCTGGTCGTTTTCCTTGTGGCATTATTCGTAACATGTGGAATCTGGGGCAAGGCGTATTTCGATACCAACGTTTACCAGAGTAAATCCGAATTCGAGAAATATGCCAACAACGAGTTTCAATCGCGACAGCTTTTCAAAATGACGGATCACAAGAAGGTCGATTACCAGTATGGAACGCCGATTTCCTATGCGGTGGATTACGATACATATGAAAATGAGAAAATTACAGCATTTCGGGATCAGCAGATCGATGCGTTGAAAAAAAACTTTGCGCAGGTCTGGCAGGAAGAAGAGGCGAAACGGGAAAAAAAGCATGGCAACGAATCGAACTATAAACCGTTGGCGCATGCACAGCTGATCAGCTCTGATGTTTACGAATCCGACCAGGGCATTACCAGCCTTGTCATCTATGAAAGCAGCAATTCGGAGAAGAAGAAAGACATGGAACCGGTGTCCAGCGATATCCATACTTACCAGTTTTCACAAAAGACCGGACAGGTGATGGTGCCGATCCAGATGTTTGCAGAAAACTACCGGGAAAAATGTTCACAATATTTTACCGAATACTTCAAGAAAAACTATAAGAAGGAAGATTTTGTGGAAGGCTGGGAAGCATACCTTGCACCGGTAGAAACCAATTTCAATAAGTTTGCCGTGATGAAATCCGGCGTGACGTTTTTTTTCGATGAAGGCACGATTTTAGACAAATCATATGGCGTCGTATATGAAGGAATTTCTACTGCTGAGCTTGGCGATTATATGCGACAGGATCTGATCGAGCGGTATATCGATCCGGCAAAGCCGATGGTGGCGATTACATATGACGATGGTCCAGGGAAGGAGTCGGAGGATAGAATTTTGAATTGTCTGGAAGCAAATCACGTTGTGGCGACATTCTTCTATCAAGGTTATCGGATCAGCGGCAATGAGGCTAAGATCAAGCGGGCGCATGATTTGGGCTGCGAGGTCGGAAACCATACTTGGAATCACCCGGTACTTCCGAAGCAGACGCCGGAAGCGGTATCATCACAAATTACGAGTACCAATAATGCGATCTATGCCGCTTGCGGTGCATATCCTACCGTGTTCAGGCCAAGTTACGGTGCGACGAACGACGCCGTCAATGCCGCATCGGGACTGCCGGTCATCATGTGGGGACTCGATACTTTGGACTGGAAGAGCCGTGATGGGCAAGCCGTGTTCGATTTGGTGACAGGCAGCGGGAACTTAGACGGAAAGATTATATTGCTTCACTCGATCCATGATTCGACGGCAGATGCGACGGAGCTTTTAGTTCCATGGCTGGTGTCGCAGGGGTATCAGTTTGTTACCGTGACGGAGCTGATTACTTATAAGACGGGTGCGCCGCCTGCGGCCGGGCAGGTTTACCGGTAAATTCATCTGGCAATTGCATGCTGATTGTGATATAGTGGTAACGTATGATCAGTTAAATTAGCGTGTAAGGAAAATGGAGCGGCAATCGATGTTAATCACAAGGCGAAGCGATTATGCGATGAGGATATGCAGGGTATTGCGGGATGGCAAGGTTCATAACGTGCGGGAAATCTGTGAGCGGGAGGAAATTCCCAGGGCATTCGCTTATAAGATTTTGCGGGAGCTGGAGGCTGCCAGCCTCGTCAAATCGGAACGGGGAAACCAAGGCGGTTATTATCTAAACCGTCCGCTCGAAGAGCTGACGCTGTATGACGTGGTGAGTATTACCGAAGGCGACCTGGCAATCCTGCACTGCATGAAGGATGCCTGCAATAAGAATTCCGATGATATGCCGTGCAAGATGCATCAGGAAATCAAACGAATCCAAACGATATTAATCGACGAAATGAAAAAGAAAACAATAGCAGATATCATGGGATAACGATATCTGCTATTGTTTTTTAGATGCCTGCTATTTTCTGTTTCATTGCTTCCCGCACGGCTATGTTTTGTTTGGCTGCTTTCTGCCTGGATTTATTTTATTCAGATGTTTTCTGTTCGGTCATTTTCTTTCTACTCAGCCGTTTCTTGTCCCTTCGCCCGCTGCTCTCTTTCCGAAAGCGTTGCGAGGACGCCTTTCATATCTTGTGGAAGAGAGGCTTTAAGCGTCAGTTTTTTGCCGTTCATCGGATGTACAAAGGTCAGTCTGGCTGCGTGCAGCGCCTGCCGCTTGATGAGCATTATGTTCTCGTCCCCGTAAAGCCAGTCGCCCAGTACCGGATGGCCGATATGGGACATATGTACCCTGATCTGATGGGTACGGCCCGTTTCAAGCAGCAGTTCGACTAAGCTGTATCCGCTGCTGTCAAAGCGTTTTAAAACCTTGTAATGGGTTACAGAAGGAGAGCCGCCTTCCATGACGCCTCTTCGTATGTTTTCAGGATCAGGCCTTCCGATGGGAAGGTCGATCGTGCCGGACTCCGAATCTAAAATCCCATGGACGATAGCGATGTATCTTTTTTCCACGGCATTTGCCTTCATTTGTCTCGTGTAGTCGTTTTGGCAATAGGCGTTCTTTGCAACGACCAGAAGTCCGGAGGTGTCCATGTCGAGCCTGTTGACAAAACGGATTTTAAAGGGTTTTCCCGTTTGCTGCATATAATGCATGAGTCCGTTGGCCACAGTGCCTTTCGGGTGTCCCTTCGTTGGATGTACGATCAGCCCCGGTTGTTTGTTCAGAATCAGCAATGCGTCGTCTTCAAATACGATATCGAGCGGAATATCCTGCGGTTCAAAACCGCTGCTTTCTTCCGGCAGGGTGATCTTTAAAACATCGCCTGCCTTGGTTTTGATCCATCCCGGGGCTTCCTCGTCGTTGAGCGTCACCAGCTTTTCCCGCTTAATCCTGTTTCGCAGGCGCGCAGAAAAATCGAAATGAACCCGCATGATTTCCCTCACTTCGAGTCCTTCCTCTTCCATTGTCACCTTGTGGATAAATTCAGTCATTCTCCTTTGTGTCCTTTTCTTTCGCGTTCGTTCCCATCTTTTTCTTTTCTCCCTTATTGCATCCCTTTCTTCCGCATTTTTACATATTTTTCTGCGAAGCGCCTGCGGCTTTACAGGAATTTATTCTTTACCTTGTTCCAGAAATCGTAGTCCTTGAGCCGGAGCAGATGCACGGCAGTATCGGACATCTTCACCTTGATCTCTGCCACGTCTGAATAGATGGTTTCGATACCGTCGTTGATGATCGCCATCCTGTTTTCCGTTTCTTTTTCCGGGATAACGCCCAGGGAAAGCTCAGCAGGCAGCAGGATGCTGGAGGTAAAGGAGCGGTATGCCGTCGTGTTCATCGGCGCAATCGGCGTTACCTGCAATAGCTTCAGGCGCGGATCGACGATCGAGCCGCCGAGTGAATAATTGTAAGCCGTGCTTCCGGCAGGCGTTGCCACAAGAATGCCGTCGCCGCTGAATTTTTCGATCGGTACATCGTCGATGGAGATATATAGATGAACCGTATAGGACGGCCTGCCCTGGATGACGATTTCGTTGAGGCCGATATGCTGATAGTGATGGCCGTCCCGGGTGGTGATGGTGGCCATGACTGTGCTCAGCTCCTGGATGGTGAACCGTTGGTTTTCATAGTCTGCGATGAACTTGTCCAGATCTTCGGGGCGCACCTCCTGGAAAAATCCCAGATGCCCTGTATTGACGCCGATGACCGGGCAGGAGGGGAAGGAACAGGAATGAATCGTCTTCAAAAATGCGCCGTCGCCACCGATGCAGATGATGAGCCGGGCGTTTTGGGAAAATTCCCCCGTTACGGTATACCCCCGGTCGGTGAGTTTTTTGGTCAGGCTCTCTTTGGTATCGAGCGAACGGTTCGTGTTGTTGGTAAAAATGTTGATCAGTTTGTTTTCCATATTGTTCTCCCAAAAACGAAGGATCGCTGGTAAGTGTTATACCAGTTTTTCAAATTCCTCCAGCAGGCTGCGGAACGTTTTCATCGCCTTTTCGATCGGTTCTGGGCTGCTCATATCGACGCCTGCGATCTTGAGCAGCTCGATCGGATAGTCGGATTCCCCGGTCTTTAAAAATGCAATGTAGTTTTTGGCGGCAGGCTCTCCCTCTGTGAGGATTTTCTGGGAAATGGCCGTTGCGGCGGAGTAGCCTGTCGCATATTTGTAAACGTAAAACGCATTGTAAAAATGTGGGATACGCGCCCACTCATAGCGGATCGTATCATCTGACTCCACGCAAGGACCGTAGTATTTGGCGTTCAGCGCCTCGTATTGCTGGCACATCCAGTCGGCGGTCAATACCTGGCCGTTTTCAATCGCCTTATGGGTCATGTCCTCGAATTCGGCAAACATAGTCTGACGGAAAAGCGTCGTTCTGAATTCTTCCAGATGCAGGTTCAGCAGGTATTTCCGCATTTCAGGCGCATTTTCTTTGTTTAGGAGATATTGCATCAGCAGGGATTCGTTGACCGTGGAAGCGACCTCCGCCGTAAAGATGGAATGGCTGCCGTAGATGTATGGCTGGGCATCCCTCGTATAGCGGGAGTGCATGGAATGTCCCATTTCATGTACGATGGTGAAGACATCCTTTAGCGTATCGGTATAGTTGAGCAGGATATACGGATAGCTGTCGTAGCTGCCAAAGCTGTAAGCGCCGCTGGTTTTTCCCTTGTTTTCATAGACATCGATCCAGCCTTCGCGGATTCCCTGGTTCATCTTCGCGATGTATTCTTCTCCCAGTGGCGCAAGGCCAGCGCGCATGATATCCAGTGCCTCCTGGTAAGAAACAACCGTCTTAGGCAGCTCGATGAGCGGGACGTACATATCGTACATATACAGCTTGTCAACGCCGAGCAGTTTTTTCCGAAGCTGCACGTATTTGTGTAAAGTTGGCAGGTTTTCGTTAACGACAGAAACAAGGTTATCGTAAACCTCTGCCGGGATGTTGTCGCCGGAAAGCGCTGCTGCCCGTGCGGATTCGTATTTTCTGATGCGCGCGCCTACGACATCCGTTTTCGTGTTGTAGTTGTATGCGGTCGCGATGGTATTGATTAGTTTTTTGTAGGAGTCATACATGGCGTGATAAGCAGCTTTCCGCACATTTCTGTCATGGTTTTCCATGAATTTAATGTAATTGCCGTGGGTTACTTCCACCTGATCCCCATCTTCATCGGTAATGGCAGCGAATTTGAGGTCTGCATTGTTGAGCATGGTGAAGATGTCATTGGTTGCCCCGGTGATTTCGCTCATCTGCGCTAAAATGTTTTCTTCCGCTTCCGTGAGGATATGCGCCTTTTGCCGCAGGGTGTCCTTGATCGCGAATTCGTATTCCTTAAGACCGTCGTTTTCCGCAATGTAGTCGAGGATGGTTTCGTCCGGCGCGGATAAAAGTTCCGGCGTGAGGAACGCCATAAAGGCCGATACCGCTGCGATTACCGTTCCGCATTTATCGGCCATGGCCTGGTATTTGCCCTCGGCGTTGTTTTCATCCCGTCTCATGCGGGCATAGACGTAGATGTGTTCCAGCTTCCGCCAGATCGCATCCCTGGTTTTGTATGCGGAAAGCAATGTATCGGCGCTTTCTGCAAGGTGGCCTGCGTAAGTCTTGGCAAACGCTTCCGCCTGTGCTTTTACATCTTCTAAATCCCTTTCAATGTCAGATTCGTTTTCGATCATGGCTTCGATGTTCCACTTGTATTGTTGATCGATCTGATCTCTGGTTTTCAATTCCTTTGCACTCATATTTTTCCTCCGGATAATTTACTTTGTAACGCAAATATTGTATAATACATAAGCTGCATCATGCAATATTTAACATTTACTAGTATAACATAAAAATGAAAGGAATATTACCCATAATGGATAACAGACCGATCGGTTTTTTTGATTCCGGCCTCGGCGGGCTTACTTGCATTCCATACCTGATGAAAGCGTTGCCTGATGAGAAGATCATATATTTTGGCGATACGGCGAGGACGCCTTACGGCTCAAAGGCGACGACTACGATCAGGAGCTTTTCTATGGAAATCGCAGATTTTTTGATTAGGAGCGATGTGAAAATGATCGTGATCGCCTGCAATACGGTGAGTGCGACCTGCCTCGAGGATTTGCGCTGCCGCTTTCCGAAAACACCGATCCTGGGCATTATCGAGCCGGCCGCTAAAGCTGTGGCTAAAGCTTGCGGCGAAGAGAACCATATCGGCATCATCGGGACGAAGGTAACGATCGCAAGCAAAGCCTATGAATTAGGGATCAGGCGCTATAACGACCGCCTGAATATATACGAGACGCCGTGTCCTGCTTTCGTGCCGCTGATTGAAGAAGGCATTATCGAAAACGACATCATGGATTTGACCATCCGCTATTACATGGATGATTTTGTGTATGGCAACCATCTGGATACCGTGATCCTGGGATGCACCCATTATCCACTGATCCAGAAAAACATTGAAAGAATTTATCCTGGTCTGGATATAATAAATCCATCGAGCATTATCGTGGATAATATCGAACAGATCCTTGCAGAGCGTGGGATGCTCGCTGCGGGTTCGCAGGCAGGAAACGTATTTTATGCCAGCGACCTTTCCGAGAATTTCATCAATATGATTGACCATATCTTTGCAGGCGAGGATGAGGATGCGAAGGTTAGATTCCTGAATTTTGATTTAGAAAACGGAGAACGCTAATATGGATTTTAATGAATTATTGGAATATCTTGATTTGGAAGATGCCAGTCAGTTTGAATATTTTGAAAGCATGGCCGATCTTTTGGAAAGTGAAGAATATATCGAGCAGGAAGCGATGTACCAATTGTTTGACGGCGCGGACAGTACGATGATCATGGAGCTTCTTACCGATTATTTTGAGGATATTTTGGAAGGACTTCCGGAAAATTCCGGAGAGATTTTTTCTTTGCTTCACCAGATCAAGCTTAGCCTCACCGGCCTGGCATCCCAGATGGACGAGGAGGACATGCTTCGCCGCTTTACGGATCAGTTTTACCGGTTTCAAAACTGGTATTCCCATGAATCGGAGGTCATCCTCACGCCGGAGGATGGCGGAAGGCCCTTCGGCCATACTGTGCGGGATGCGATAACGGCCTGCCGTTTGGAACGGCTGGGCGGTGAAAAATACGATTATGATTTCGAAAACGCCTTGGATTATGAGCTGGACAGCTACAGCATGTCTTTTGCCGACCTCATGGGGACGGAAGAGGAGCAGCCCGAAACGATCGTATTTTCCCCTGATGATGGCGAACCTGGAGGGATATATGATGAATGATGCATACCGCAAAGGGCTTTTGTATGCGCTATCATGTTCCGTGCTGTGGGGCGTGCTGCCGATCTACTGGCAGGCGCTTCGGCCGATCGAGTCGTCTGTCATCATCTTTTATCGAATTTTTCTCGTCGGGCTTGTGTGCTTCCTCATGTCCCTGAAGCTTTACGGCATGGAAGAAATCAGAAAAAACCTGAGGCCAAAGGGCGTTAAGCTCAAGTATTTTCTGGCGGGGCTTCTGATTACCGCCAACTGGAGCATATATATCTGGGCTGTCAATGCGGACCAAGTGATTCAGACCTGCGTCGGCTATTACATAGAACCGCTCATGGTAAGCGTATTCGGCATCCTTTTCTTTAAGGAAAAGCTGACAAAATATAAATTGACGGCCTTGGTGCTGGCGCTGGCCGGGGTGATGCTGCTTTTGGTGCATTTCATGGAG
The DNA here is from genome assembly GCA_910585135.1 of uncultured Eubacteriales bacterium. Lineage (GTDB taxonomy): Bacteria > Bacillota > Clostridia > Peptostreptococcales > Anaerovoracaceae > Lentihominibacter. The sequence continues at coordinate 13,919 of CAJUEB010000011.1, read as the reverse complement.
ATTCCTTTGATCGCACTCAGCCTGGCGCTTACTTTCGCCACTTATGCGGCGCTTAAAAAGAGCTTTAATTTGCCGTCTGTGTTGTCCCTGTTTTATGAAACCATGTATATCATGCTGCCGGCGCTGGCTGTCATCATCTACCTGGAAGTGACGGGGCAGGGCGCATGGGGCGTTGGCGCGCCGTATCAATATGGTCTTTTGATGCTCTGCGGACCGATTACGGCGCTGACGCTGGCATTCTTTGCGGAAGCGGCAAACAAGATCCCGCTCGTCACATTGGGGCTGATCGAATACCTTTCCCCATCGATCTCGCTGCTGCTCGGCATTTTCCTGTTCCGCGAGCCGTTCGATTCAGTACAGTTTATGGCTTTTGTCATCGTCTGGATCGGGCTTGTCTTCTTTACTGTGGGCGAAAGACGAGATAGCAGTATCGCAGAAGCTGTGGAGGATGCGGCGGGTTCAGTGTGCGCAGAAGACAAAGCTTCGGCGAACCTAATAGGGATGGCGGACACGGATAAGCTACAGGAATTGAGCCAGGAGAAACCAGGAACGGGACAGGGTGAACGATGGTCGGATGAAGAAAAGCAAGGAGCTAAAAAAGATGAACGATAAACCGAAAATCAATGACGTCGTATTGTTTAATGTGTTTGGCAAGTCGCATGATCGTTTCGATTTTCCCGCGAATATACACCGGGTCACATCGGGAAATGGCGGCGAGACGTTTCTGATTATAGGAAGTGAAAAAACAGCCCTCTACGACTGCGGCATGGCATACTGCGGTAAGGCTACCGTGAAAAATATTAAGGATAAGCTGGCGGAGCAAAACCGGGGGCAGCTTGATTTCGTATTTTTAAGCCATTCCCATTATGATCATATCGGTGCGCTTCCTTACATCAGAAAGGCTTTTCCGGGCGTTTGTGTTTTTGGCGGGGAAAAGGCGCAGCGCGTACTGCAAAGACCGAATGCCAGAAAGCTGATCAAAGAGCTCGGAACGTCCGCCCGCGATCTTTTTTTGCCGGGAAGCACGGAGGAAATTCCGGTGGATGGTCTTGGCGTGGACATCGTGCTTCATGACGGAGACGAGGTGTCTTTTGGAAAGGAGAAAATGGTTGCCATGGAAACAAAAGGGCATACCGATTGTTCCATGAGCTATGCGTTTGAGCCAGCCAGACTGCTCTTTGCAAGCGAAAGCACAGGAATGCTGGAAATCGGGGAAACTGTACATACGCCGTTTTTAAAAAGCTATAGCGACGCGGTGAATTCGATGAAAAAGTGCATGGCATATCAGGCGGAGTACTTGTGTTTGCCGCATTTCGGCCTGCTGCCAAAGAATTTCAATGAGCAGTATTGGGAGATGCTCGCAGCAGCCTGCGAGGAGAAGCTGGCATTTATCGGGGATATGCACAGGCAGGGGCTGACGGATGAAGAAATGCTAAAGCGTTATGTGGACAAATACTGGGACGTGCGGATGGAGGAAATACAGCCAATGGATGCGTTCCTTATCAATTCTAAAGCGATTATAAAAGCATTTTTAAAGGCTGTATAGCATTTGCCTACAGCCTTATATGAATGCGTGAATTTTCAATTGAATCAATGCGTTAGTGGATTTTTGCCCTTGCTGATGGATGGGCGGATCGTTTGCTTCCTATGCTAAATGGGCAGGTTTCGCAGCGAAAAGCGAAACCTTCCGTATTTAAATTTGTGGTTCGTAGAGAAGGTAAGTATTGGTAAAGCCGAATTTTTCTGATGCAGTTTCACCGATGATGTGAAATCCCAAGCTTTGGTAAAACGTTATGTCTGCCTCTGTGTTGGTAAAGAGCATGATCGGCAGGCTGATGCTGTCGGCGTAACCGCAGATTTTTTTCATCATTTTGCGTCCGCGTCCCTGTCCCTGGTATTTTGGCTTCGTTCCCAGAAAATCCAGGTAAAGATGCGGAGAAGGGATCTCCACGTTTTTTTCAAGGGCGTCGAGTTCGTCAAACAGCTCAGTCCGTTTATGGCGGTCGGCTGGGGTCAGAAGCTTCATCACTTTTCGATACTCGCGGCTGTAGCTGCCGGAAATGATATGCTTCGGCAGACTGTAATTCATTTGATCCGAATGGATCAGTAACACAGCTTCGTTGACTTCATCGTCCAGGCTAAACCCTGCGCCGTAATGAAGATCATAGGCGCAGTAGTAGCGGATCGTCGCTTCCAATGCAAAAAGCCGTTCCCGCTGCCCGGGGAAGGCGCTCATAAGCTTTGGATATTTCTGAAATGCACTTAAATATGTGCGGATTACTTTTTCCCTGTCGGATTTTTTGATTCGATACAATCCGGGGATCTTCAAATTTTTTAATGGATTCATGAATTCAGTATAACATTTTTATCCAATGAATTCAATGAAATAATCAGGGGAAAGGGATATTCTTACCTTTTATGAGAGCAATATCTGGTCTAGCCTTGTGCAACCATGGGAATGCTGGTAATATATTGGTGATATATTGTTCATAAAAAATATTGCTTCCGGAAGGTATTGGCCGCAGGCAGTATTTGGATACGGGAGGTAACTACGATGAAAGCATTGATTGTCGTCGATATGCAAAAGGATTTTATCGACGGTGTTTTGGGGACGAAGGAAGCCGTCGCGATCGTTCCCCGCGTAGCGGAAAAAATCGAAGCATACCGCAGGAATGGGGATGCGGTGATTTTTACGCGGGATACGCACACGGAAGATTATCTTCAAACGCAGGAGGGAAGGAAGCTTCCTGTAGCACATTGCATCAAGGGAACGCCGGGCTGGCAGATATCGGAGGCGCTTAACGTGGGCAATAGCATGGTGATCGATAAACCGACCTTCGGATCGTTTGCGCTGGTGGAAACGCTAAAGGAGCTGAATGAAAAGAAGCCGCTTGCGAATATCGAGCTTGTGGGGCTTTGCACGGATATCTGCGTGATTTCCAATGCGATGCTGGTAAAAGCCGCTTTCTGGGAGATTCCGGTCAGGGTGGATGTATCGTGCTGCGCCGGGGTGACGCCTAAAACGCATGAAAATGCACTTACGGCGATGGATATGTGTCAAATCGAAATAACAGGGAGGCAGGAAAATGTTTCAGGCAGATAAGGTAAAAGATGATATTGTGAAGTGGATACGGGATTGGTTTTCAGAGAACGGGAAAGGCTGCAAGGCGGTAGTCGGGCTTTCCGGCGGTAAGGACAGCTCCGTGGTGGCGGCTCTGTGCGTTGCGGCGCTCGGAAAGACCAGGGTGCTGGGCGTGATGATGCCAAATGGCGAGCAGTTTGATATCGATGTTTCCCATAAGCTGGCAGAACACCTGGGCATTGAAAGCATCGTGGTGAACATCAAGGACGCATATGACGGCGTGATCCGGGAGCTTTCCAAGCATTTTGACAGTTTCGAAGGACAGGCAAAGGTCAATTTGCCGCCGAGGCTTCGCATGGCCGCGCTGTATGCGGTGTCGCAGAGCGTCAATGGCCGGGTGGCAAATACCTGTAATTTGTCGGAGGACTGGGTTGGCTATGCAACGAAATTCGGCGACGGCGCAGGTGATTTCAGTCCGTTGTCGAAGCTGACGGTACAGGAGGTCAAAGCGGTGGGGCGTGCGTGCGGCCTGCCTGATCTGTTCGTTGAAAAAGTGCCGATCGACGGATTGTGCGGGCTGACGGATGAGGATAATCTCGGCTTTACCTATGCAGTGCTTGACCGTTATATCCGGGAAGGCGTGTGTGAGGATGCGGCGATAAAAGAGCGGATCGACCGCCTGCACCAAATGAATCTGTTTAAGTTACAGCCGATGCCCGTCTTTGAATATGAGCCGGGGAAGTAAACGGAAAACGTTTTCTTTATTAACTAAAAGTTAAAAAAGGAGTTGTGCATTAGATGAATTTCTGATGTGCAGCTCCTTTTTCAAATAGAGGCGCAGATGGCAGTGTTTTTCGCATGATAAAAACGCTGCATTTGAGGCAGGGCTAGTTTTTAGGTGGTTCAATTAATTTTTTCTTAACATGTTCGTATAATATTCTCGATTTTATTTACGTAAACTTAATGAAAACAAGATTTTAGATTTAACAGAAGATATCTATAATACAAATCGTACAAACGAGAAAAACTATAACATGGAAGGTGAAAGCCTGATGCAGACGGCTTTCAGAAGGAGGACAAAATGAAAAAGAACAAGTTAAAAAAAGCTATGGCGTTTGGTTTGGCAGCATTGATGGCATTTGGCATTTCCGGCTGTGGCGGCGGGGATGCCAAGGATGCGGCCAGCGGGCAGGATATCACAGTGATTTCCCGCGAAGAAGGCTCGGGAACAAGAGATGCCTTCGTTGAGATAACAGGTGTGCTTTCAGGTGATACCGACCGCACTGTTGACAGTGCAGAAATTTCAAATAGCACGTCGGTCGTTACCCAGTCGGTGGCAGGCAACGAAGCTGCGATCGGATATATCTCAATGGGATCTATGAGCGAACAGGTGAAGGCTGTTAAAGTAAATGGCGTTGCAGCTTCCGTTGATAGCGTGAAAAGCGGTGACTATGAGCTACAGAGACCGTTTAATATCGTAACGAAAGGTAAACTTGCGGAACTTCCGCAGGATTTCGTCAATTTTATCATGAGCGCTGATGGGCAGGCAATCATTGAAGAAGAAGGCTATATTGCCATCAACGGCGAAGCTGAGGGTTATCAGGCAAAAGGGCTTTCCGGCAGTATTACGCTGGCAGGTTCCACTTCGGTAGCGCCGGTCATGGAGGTGCTGGCTGATCAATACAAGAAACAAAACCCTGATGTTGCTATCGAGATTCAGCAAACCGGATCAGGCGCAGGCATTCAAAGTACCATCGAAGGCGTATGCGATATCGGCATGGCATCAAGAGCATTAGCAGATGATGAAGTGGAAAAAGGGCTTGACACACAGGAAATCGCTTTAGACGGAATTGCAGTGATCGTGAATAAAACAAATGATGTCGAGGACTTGGCGATGGAAGAAATCATGCAGATTTTCACTGGAGAGATCACAAACTGGGCAGATGTCCAGTAGGATCGGAAGGTCAGGTGCACAATAATGCGTAATCATAGTGAAAACGCCATGAAGGCCGTATTTTTGGCAGCAGCATGCGTATCGATCATTGCGGTAATCCTCATATGCGTATTCCTGTTTGCGAGCGGGATACCGGCTATCCTGGAGATTGGACCTTTTGACTTCCTGCTTGGCAGATCATGGAAACCAGGCCAGGGCTTATACGGAATCTTTCCGATGATTATCGGCAGCATTTATGTGACTGCCGGGGCAATCATCATCGGTGTTCCGATCGGGCTTTTCTGCGCGGTTTTTCTAGCACGGTATTGCCCAAAAGGGCTGTACCGGATTGCAAAGCCTGCCATTAATCTGCTGGCAGGGATTCCCTCCATTGTTTACGGCTTCTTTGGGCTAATGGTGGTCGTTCCGCTGGTGCAGAATTATGCAGGAGGCAGCGGGAAAAGCCTGTTGACAGCTTCTGTCCTGCTGGGGATCATGATTCTGCCAACGATTATCAATGTTTCAGAGTCAAATATCAGGGCAGTGCCAGAGCATTATTATGAAGGCTCTTTGGCGCTGGGGGCTACAAAGGAGCGGAGCATTTTCCGGGCGGTGCTGCCCGCCGCTAAAATGGGAATTCTGGCAGGTGTGATTCTGGGAATTGGCAGGGCGATCGGGGAGACGATGGCAGTGGTGATGGTCTGCGGGAATCAAGCGATTTTGCCCGAACATATTACATCAGGCGTACGGACGCTTACGGCAAATATCGTGTTGGAGATGGGGTATGCATCAGGGCTTCACCGTGATGCGCTCATTGCGACGGCTGTCGTACTCTTCGTTTTCATCCTGTTGATCAATCTGTCATTTACCGCATTAAAAAGGAGGGGAGCTTGATGAAGGAAAATAACGGTAACTTCTGGATCGTATACAAGCGGAGACCTGCTTCCTTGGCAATGCGCATCATGGTAATCATATCGGCGGTTATCACGGCGGCAATCATTGTTTCCTTGATCGGGTATATTCTGGTCAATGGCATTTCACATATCAAGCCAGAGCTGTTCGCATGGACGTTTAATACGGAGAATATGTCGATGATGCCTGCGATCGTCAGTACGGTCTATATGACGGTGTTATCGCTTGTTATGGCAGTACCCGTCGGGGTTTTCTCAGCAATCTATTTGGTAGAATATGCGAAACGGGGCAGCAGGCTGGTCAAGGTGATGAGGCTGACGGCCGAAACCTTGCAGGGGATTCCCTCTATCGTATACGGCTTGTTCGGGTATATTCTGTTCGTGGTTATGCTGGGGTGGAGCTATTCTTTCCTCGCAGGAGCGGTTACGCTGGCAATCATGATTTTGCCTCTCATCATTCGTACGACGGAGGAAGCGCTGCTATCCGTTCCCGATTCATATCGTGAGGGCAGCTTCGGCCTTGGCGCAGGAAAACGCTATACGATATTTAAACTGATCCTGCCCTGTGCTGTGCCGGGAATCCTGGCAGGAATCATCCTGGCGATCGGCAGGATCGTCGGGGAAAGCGCTGCGCTGCTTTTTACAGCAGGCACTGTCGCCCAGGTTCCAGGAAGCATCTTCGATTCGGCAAGGACGCTGTCAGTTCATATGTACGCTTTGCTTTCAGAAGGTCTTTATACGGATGAGGCATATGCTACGGCCGTGGTGCTTCTCGTGCTCGTAATTTGCATCAACGGGATTTCAGGACTGATTGCGAAAAAATTGGTTGCGAGATAACAGAGGTAATGATATGGATAAATACACAATAGAAAATCTACAGCTTTTTTATGGCAGCTTTCAGGCGTTAAAAAACATCAGCTTAAATATCCCTGAAAAGGAAATTACCGCATTCATCGGTCCGTCAGGCTGCGGGAAATCGACGCTCCTGAAGACACTCAATCGCATGAACGATTTGGTAGAGGACTGCCGGATCGAGGGAAGGGTGCTTTTGGACGGCGAAGATATTTACGGCAAAATAGACGTCAACGATTTAAGGCGGCGGGTCGGCATGGTCTTTCAAAAACCGAATCCGTTTCCGATGAGCATATATGATAATATCGCTTACGGACCTCGGACACATGGAATCCGCTCTAAGGATAAATTGGATTCGATCGTAGAGCAGTGCTTAAAAGATGTTGCCATCTGGGATGAAGTGAAGGATCGGTTAAAGAAAAGCGCATTAGGCCTTTCTGGAGGGCAGCAGCAGAGAATTTGCATTGCAAGGGCGCTGGCTGTTGAACCGGAAGTGATTCTCATGGATGAGCCTACTTCTGCCCTTGATCCGATTTCCACTTCAAAAATTGAAGATCTTGCAATAGAAATGAAAAAAAAATACACCATCGTGATCGTTACGCATAATATGCAGCAGGCCGCGCGGATCTCAGATAAAACAGCATTCTTTTTAATGGGCGACATGGTGGAATTTGATAAAACGGAAACATTGTTTTCCATGCCAAGGGATAAACGTACGGAAGATTATATTACAGGGAGGTTTGGCTGATGCGGATCAAGTTTGATGAGCAGCTTGGACAGTTAAATGAAATGTTGATCGATATGGGTGCTTTATGCGGCGATGCGATCACGTATGCGGTGAAGGCGCTCAATGAAGATAGCGAGGAAATGAGGCGGCTGACCTTTGAAACGGACAGCACGATCGATAATATGGAGCGGGAAATCGAAAATCTCTGCATGAAGCTTTTGCTGAGACAACAGCCGGTGGCCAGCGATCTGCGGCTTATTTCAGCAGCGCTGAAGATGATATCCGATATGGAACGGATCGGCGATCAGGCATATGACATTGCGGAAATCACGGAGCATATCAGGCAGGAAGGGCGCAGCATTTGCGAAGCACATATCAGCGTGATGACAAAAACCGCGATCGAAATGGTGAAGCAAAGCGTCGAGTCATTTGTAAAAAAAGATCTTGTACTGGCAGAGGAGGTAATCGCCAAGGATGATATTGCCGATGATATGTTTGACCAGGTAAAAGAGGATCTGATCAATGCAGTAGCAGCGGACAAGACCTTAGGAGATTTTTTCGCCGATGTTCTGATGATCGCCAAATACCTGGAACGGATCAGCGACCATGCGGAAAATATCGCCGAATGGGTCATTTTTTCCATTACGGGGCAGCATGAAGCCGATCGCAGGGCTTCTGAGTAACGCTTGGAAAGAATTCCGTATTCTTCGTGAGGAGGCTATCCGTTTCCGGCAGCTCATTCGATGTAAGCGTGTGATGAATCATTTTGCAGAATGAATTTTGTGAAAGCTATTGGAATGCACGCCGCTTTATGTTACTATATCGGCACGGAGGTAATTATGCTGGAGAAAAAAAAGCTGGATCGGATCAACACATTGGCCAGAAAGTCCAAGGCAGAAGGCCTGAGCCATGAAGAAAAGAAGGAGCAGGAAGCATTGCGCAAGGAATACATCGAAAAATTCCGGGAGAACTTCAAAGGGCATCTCAATCGGATTAAATTTGTTGAAGATTTGTCCGAGGAGGAGCTGGCGGCGATCAAACGAAAACAGAATTAAGCGATGGATTTTAGGCAAAAATAAATTTCAGACAAAATTAGTGTGAAATCGACGACGGGAAACATCACGTTTCTCGTCTTTTTTAATATATAGTAAAGGGGCGGGCGGCGGATTTTCCCGCGGCCAAAAGCGAAAAGGGGAGAGGAATAAGATGAGGGAAAAACAGTTAAAATGGGCATGTATCGGCGTGTTTATCTGCATTGTGGCACTGATGCTGCTGGGCTTTACGGTAAAGCCGGAAGAAACGATTGTTAAAGAGCTGCTCGAAAAAAGAACGGATATCATGGAAAATGTTTTATCGGGTAAAATAAGCTATGCGGAGGGAAAAGAGCAGCTAAAGGAAGTGGAAGGAGACAAGCTCTACAGCGATGACCTGAAAAATATGCAGAAATACCAGGAAACCAATATTGAACAAGTAGAGGATATGCGGATCATCGATATTGAAAAAAAGAACCAGGTTTATGACATGATGACCTTTCACAGCAAAATCTACTGGACGTATTACAGTGTAGAAGGCAAACGTGACGAGACGATCAATTATCTGGTCGGCATCTCCAATACGAACCACGAATATAAGCTGATATCGCTGCAAATCCAAGAACCACAGCAATAACCTACCGAGAAGATAGGAAAATCTTTCATTTTTCTGTTGCAATCTACATCAAAATGGTATAATATAAACCGTAGGAAATAAGCAGTATACATATTTTTGACATAGAAGGAGACAGATTATGAGACAGGTATACCTTGATTACTCGGCGACGACCCCTGTGAAAGAAGAGGTCGTGCAGGAAATGATTCCGTATTATACCGAACGATACGGCAATCCTTCCAGCCTTTATTCTGCTGGGCTTGCGGCGAAAGACGGTCTTGAGCAGGCGAGGGAGCGGGTGGCGGAACTGATTGGCGCAGATCCCGGTGAAATCCGTTTTACCTCTTGCGGGACGGAGGCCGATAACTGGGTGCTGCAAGGCGTTTCTGATGCTTTGCGAAATAAGGGAAACCATATCATTACAAGCAGGATCGAGCATCACGCGATCCTTCATACATGCGAGTATTTGCAAAAGCACGGCTTTGAGGTGACTTATCTGGATGTTGACAGCGAGGGGGTTGTGTCGCCAGAGAAGCTTGCGGAGGCGATACAGGACAACACCATTCTCGTCAGCATTATGATGGCGAATAATGAAGTAGGGTCGATCGAGCCGATTAAGGAATTGGCGGCAGTGGCAAAATCCCGTGGCGTCCTTTTCCATACGGATGCCGTACAGGCTTTGGGTAATGTTCCGATCGACGTGAAGGAGCTTGGGGTTGATTTTCTTTCCATGTCGGCCCATAAAATTTATGGACCGAAGGGGGTTGGTGCGCTTTACATCAGGAAAGGCGCGGCAATCCACAATTTTCTGCATGGAGGCGCACAGGAAGCGAAGAAGCGGGCTGGCACTGAAAATATGGCGGGGATCGCAGGCTTTGGCAAAGCGGCAGAGCTTTCGGGAAAGAATCTCGATGCGCATATCGAGCATAGCCGCAAGCTGCGGGATTATTTCTGGCAGAGGATTCGGGAGAATATTACGGGCGTGCAGTTAAACGGTCCTGTTTTGGCGGCAAGGAGGCATCCCGGCAATCTGAATGTTTCCTTTGATTATATCGAAGGGGAGGCGATCCTGTTGATGCTGGATGCCAATGGGATCAGTGTTTCTACCGGGTCAGCATGTTCGTCAAAATCGTTAGCGCCGTCCCATGTGCTGGATGCGCTGGGCGTGCCGATCACGAAGATGAACGGCACGGTGCGGTTTACGGTCGGTGATTTCACCACGAAAGAAGATATTGATTATGTAGTAGACGTATTAACAAAAATAGTAGAGCGGCTCAGGGAATTATCCCCTGTAACGGGTCAGGAAGGATGGTAAAGATGGCTTTATATAACGATACAGTGATGGAGCATTTTATGAATCCACATAATGTGGGCGAGATCGAGGATGCTGATGGGAAGGGTACTTACGGAAGCCCTGTCTGCGGCGATATGATGCAGATCACGCTTAAAGTTGACGAAAACGATGTCATAACGGATGCGAAATTCAAGACGTTCGGCTGTGGCAGTGCCATTGCTTCTTCCAGCATGGCGACGGATATGATCATCGGGATGAGCGTGGAGGATGCGCTTGCGGTTTCGAACAAGAAGATCGTGGAAGAGCTGGGCGGTCTTCCGGCCGTTAAGGTTCACTGTTCTGTCCTGGCAGAGCATGCGATCAAGTCGGCAATCTATGATTATGCGATGAAGCACGGCAAAATGTACGAGGGTCTTGAAGGCTTTGATCCTGATGCGGAAGAGGATCATCACCACGATGAAATAGAGGATGAAGAGGAATAAAGGCGAAAAACAGAAAAACAAAGAGGAATAAAAGACGCAAAACAAAATAATAAAACAGAAAAACAGGCGGGGGAGATCCGATGGGTGTTTTGAGGGCGGCAAAGCTGGATAAAAAAAAGGTGATACTGGGGTTAAGCGGCGGTGTGGACAGCACGGCCGCTGTTTTACTTTTGCAGGAGCAGGGGTATGAGGTGACAGGGCTTTATTTTGATGTCCTGTCGGAGAGGGTGGCGGGCGGCGGTGCGGCAAGCACGTCTTGCGGCAGGAAGGCTATGGCTTGCGGTGATGAAGCCGAGAGCTGCGGCGAGGGGTGTGCGGTAAGTGATGGTGAGGCGTTGCCCAGCGGCAGGGAGCTGGCGGAAGCTGCGGCTCGCCAGCTTGGAATCGATTTTATTTATTGCAATGTGGCGGAGGCTTTCGAGCAGACTGTGATCGAAAATTTCTGCGGGGAGTATGCCAGGGGAAGAACCCCGAATCCGTGTATCGTATGCAATCCGGGAATCAAGTTTCAAACGCTTCTTGATGCTGCTGATGAAGCGGGCGCATATTACATCGCTACCGGGCATTACGCCGATACATATCATGATGAAGAGAGCGGAATCTGGTATATTAAGCGGGCGGCAAGCGAAAAAAAGGATCAATCCTATATGCTTTACCGTTTGGGTCAGGAAGCGATCTCTCGGCTGCTGCTGCCGCTGAACCATATCGAAGATAAGGAAACGACCAGGGCGCTTTTGCGGGAGAAGCGTTTGAAAAACGCAGAAGCAAAGGACAGCCAGGAAATCTGTTTTATCGAGGCGGGCGATCATTACAAGGATTTTCTTGCTCGCCAGGGAATAACGGCAAAAAAGGGAAATTTTGTGGACTCTGCGGGAACTGTGTTAGGAGAGCATCAGGGGATTTTGAATTATACGATCGGTCAGCGGAAGGGCTTAGGAATTGCTCTGGGAAAGCCGGTTTTTGTAACTGGAATCGATGGTGCGGAAAACACGGTGACCCTGGGCGATAACGAAGAGCTGCTGCGCCGCGAGGTCATATCGGCGGATAATGTGTTGTTTGGAGTGGCTGCCGATGAAATCTTGCGGGAAAGAAACACGAAAATCCAAGTGGTTACTGCTAAGATTCGCTATGCGGCAAAACCAGCGGAGGCTGTGATTGAGCTTTTGCCAGACGGCAAAATCAAAACCATGTTTGCCGAGCCGCAGCGTGCTGTGACGCCGGGACAGTCCATCGTATTTTATAGCGGGGATCTGGTGATTGGCGGCGGGTTTATTGAAGAGGACTTTTGCCAATGAAAATAAATCAATCTAATTTTGAAGCTGCTGAAACTTCTTTGTTTGATGTTTCAATCGTTCAAAAAGATGTTAGGGGCGGGAAACTGGGCTAAAGTGTTTCAGGGCATGGCCATAAATATCCAATTTATGTAAAACGTGATTATTTGCATAGCACTGACTGTTTTTTCTGTAATTGCTACTTTGATTTCAATGCTCTGCGCTGATAGAACTGCTCTTCTGTGCGGCTATGGCGTGGGTAATGCGGGAAAGGAGGGCGTGAACGTTGAAAACAGAGTAGCAAACACTTAAAAAAGTATATTTGCTACTCTGTTCTAGCGGTTTTATGAAAAAACTATAATTATAGACAGGGTTTAGGTTGAACCTACAGGTGGCCGCCATAAACTCTCTTTATTAAGCCTTTACATCTGAAATTTAAGACAGCGACCGCTGTCTTTTTCTTTTACGCAAAATCGCACATTTGCAGGTATCTTACATTACAAATAAACATAAATTCAGGGTATTAAAAAAGCAAAAATGTAAAAAATAGTACCGTGAACAAGTAAATTGTGCTATTATATCGCTATCAGAAAGTGAGGACATAAGAGTGTTTAAGAATATATACCCAAGAGAAAAATATCTGGAAAGAATCAGGCCCTTCTATGATTCTGACATTATAAAAGTAATTACCGGCATTAGAAGATGTGGGAAATCATGTATTCTGAAAGCTATTATGAACGAATTATCTTCAAAAGATGTACCCGAGTCACAAATCATATATATTCCGCTAGACAGAAGAGGGTATAAAAATATAAAAACACCGGAAGAACTGGAAATAAAAATAGAATCAATGCTTGTGAATGAAGAAAAATACTATTTGTTTGTAGATGAAGTTCAGAATGTTTACGGTTTTGAAAGTGTAATTCATGCATATGCAGAAGAAGGATTTTCAATATTTCTTACCGGTTCAAACTCATACCTGCTGAGTGATGAAATCACTACGAAGCTCACGGGCAGATATTTGAGCTTTGAAACATTCACCTTGGATTTTGCCGAATATCTTGCTATGAAACGATTCTTTGATAAAAAGATAGATCAAGATATGTATGTGGAATTTGAAGAATATTTATTGAATGGAGGATTTCCAAAGACCTTGGAATTTGAAGATGTTCAGGCAAGACAAACATATACACGGGGGATCATATCGGAGATATTTGAAAAAGATATAAAGGCCAGAAGAAGGATCTCCAATGTTCCAGTATATGAGAGGGTGCAGTCATTTCTTTTAAATAATTATTCTGCGCCTTTTTCACTTAATAATTTGCTTGCGTGTTTGGAAAAGGAAGGATACAAAACAAAAGCAACAACAGTCAGGGGATATATTGAAGACCTGAAAAAAGCAAAAATAGTATATGAGTGCAACCGTTTTGATCTCAAGAGTAAAAAGGCATTGAAGCGGGAGCAGAAATACTATTTATCTGATTTAGCGATATATTTCGCGATCAATACGGACAACAGATTAAGCTTTGGGCCTTCGCTTGAAAACATTGTATTTTTGTATTTAGCAAGCCGCGACTATCAGATCAGCATTGGCAAAATAGGAAAACTGGAATGTGACTTTATCGTGAGAAGCAAAAGCGGTGCGTATGCATATATTCAGGTGGTTTACACTTTGCAGGGTGAAGATATAAAGGCTACTGAACGCATGAAAGAGCGAGAA
>CAJUEB010000010.1:7403-21944 GCA_910585135.1 uncultured Eubacteriales bacterium | reverse complement strand
CCATCCCGATCCCCAAACGGAAGATAAAAGGGATGATATAAGAATCCATGCAGACCGCCAAAACGACAGCGGCTAACACCACGGCAATCATGACATAAATCGGCTCTTCATGCTCCGCCAGTTCTTTCGTATCGGTAACGACAGCCGACATCCCGCTGACAAAGCACTGCTTTGCCGCAAGCTGCCTGATTTCCTTGATCGCGTCCATGGTTTCGTCGGCTGATGTGGATGTGTCAAAGAATACGGCCATCAAGTCCGCATCGCCTTTTTCGATAGCGTTTTGGTACTCCTTCGGCAATATTTCACGCGGCACGGATGCATCCAGCAGGGTTTCATAGCTTATGACCGATGCGACATGATCTACTTGTTTCATCTGGTCACCCAGCTTTTCCATTTCCCCGGCGGTCATTCCCTCCGTCACGACCACAGAGAATGCGCCCTTGCCGAAATCCTCCATCAGAATATCCTGCCCTTTGATCGTTTCGATATCATCCGGCAGATAAGTCAGCACATCGTAATTGATTCTGGTCTTAACCATCCCCAAAACGGACGGGATCAACAGCAGCAAGCATACGACCAAAATCGTTTTCCTGCGCGCGACTACTTTTTCTGCGAAATTCATCACAGTATCAGACACTCCTTTCCTTTGTCTTTTCCGTTTCTTTTTTCATATTTTACGTCGCGGTTTGCCGCTTTTCCATAGACAAAAAAAGGGCGGTGTCAAAAAATTTGACACCGCCCTTTTTTTGTCAAAAATCAATTGCCTGGAAAACGAGCCAACGCTTGCCCAGGGCCTGTCATCGTATTTCGAAACCCGCTTATTCTCTTCCAGAATCGCGCCAAGCCCGCGCTCACGTTCCGATTAGCTGCCTGAAATCGCTTTCAATATTCCGCTCTATCAGCCGATTCAAGCGGCTGGATAAAATCTCCGGATCTTCCTTCATCCCCTTGCCGATCCATTCCAAAACGATCCCCACAAGACCGAATTTATAAAAATCGCAGATGAACCGCTTATCCTCTGCCGCAATCTTTTCAGATCCATCCATTCCATCAAGGAATTTCGCGATCAAATCAAAGACGAGCTGGTACAAAAAACGTTCCAGGGGCTCCCGCCCCACGGAATGATAAACATTAAGCACGAAATTACGGTTTTTTTCGATATACCGGAAGACCTCGAAATAAATATCCTGCCAGGTATCGCAGAGATTCTCCTCGTCGATGATCTGCTGCCCCTCTTGCAGAAAAACCCATTCCAAAAGATCGTAAATATCCTGAAAATGATAATAAAAGGTCTGCCGTTTGATTCCGCAATCATCCGTAATCTCTTTAATCGTAATCTTATCCAGCGTTTTCTTTGAAAGCGCTTTTTTCAGTGAAGCTGCCATTGCCTGCTGTGTTAATTTTGCCACGCTTTACCCCTTTCCTGCACTTCCTGCATTGTTTTTTTAGTATACTAAAAAATCACAGATTTGAAAATCCCAAAAAGGAGTAAATTCTTACAGAAAACGAGGCCGGCGCAGCGCAAGGCGATCATCACGTCGGCTGCGCGCCGTCATTTATTTGCACCGCTCCACACTGTCACCCCCGCTAGCTTATATCGCAATGCACTGCCGCGCTGCTGCCCGTCATTTCACTCCGCGCCGCAATTTCCCAGCCTGCGCCCGTCGGCTAGCCCGCAGCTTTTACTCGCCGGTCCGCAGCCTGTCAACGACGCTGTTTTTACACATCAATCGATAACATATCCCCGGAATCAGCACAGCCAAAGCTGCGAACACGACAAGGCTTACCAGAACAGGCACGATATTAAAATGATAGGTGAAAAACCACATCTGACCTGCGACCAGCTTTATCACGCCATAAACCGCCAAATTGCCTGCCGTCAATACAAGCACTGCGGTCAGCAGGATATGACATAAACCTTCGCCTGCCAGCATCTGCTTCATTTGTTTCCCCGTCATGCCGATAGACTGCATCACCGCCAGCTCCCTGCGCCTTGCATTGATCGAAGTAATCACGCTGTTTGCGAAATTCAAGATGCCGATCAGCGCCAGCACCAGGCTAAGCGCGCCGCCAACCATGATAAACGTATTCTGCATTTGTTCAAACTCTTCCACATAAGTCGCTTTCGACCGATAATCCAAATCGTCATTTACCGTCTCACAGTAATCCGCCAGAAAATCTTCCACCGCATCATCATGCGCCTCATCCACATTAAAAGCTGTTTTCATCATCCCTTCCTGCCCTGTGCGGGAAACGAATTCATCCGCCGGCAAAACCAGGTCACAACTAAACATATGGGAATGCTGCGGACCTAACGCGTATGCGATGCTTCCGATCGCCATCACCTCATACTCACCGACGCTTCCGTCATCAAACGGAATCTTTACCGTGTCGCCGATTTCATAAAATTTCGAGTCTTCCTTGTCTTCATACGTTCCCGCGATCACGTATTTTCCGCTTGCGAATTTTTCCCAGTCAACGTATCCCTCTACAATATCCATGCTCTCCGTGATGAATTCATCCACGCCAAACACATGAGCCGGAATAAATTTCTCATCGTAAACATACATCTTCGCTTCCTGCTTGCGCGCCTTCGGCTCTAAATCCTGCGCATACTTCTCATACATCGCTTCCGTACGCTTTTGCAAATTGCCTTCAAGGTCGAGATAATTTTCCATCAGGTATATGCCGCCAAAATCCGTCACGCCCGCAAGACCTTGTAATGCCTCTGCATCCTCCGCCGAAACGCCCTCATAATCAGCTTCGGGCGAAGATACATTCAGAAGCGAAGCGCTTGTCACATAAAAATCCGTGGCAGAGTACGAGCGAATGAATTTATCCATATCGAACCCCTCCACCAGTGTAACCGTACCGTTTAGGATGATCAGCGACAGCGATATGGAAAGCACCACTGCGGCGGTTTTTTTCGGCGTCCTGCCCAAATTGCCCCATGCCAGGGATAACGCCGTCACCTTTCGCGCCTTTTTCCCTTTTTCTTTTCTTTGGAGATTCTTCCCTTCGACGTTCCTTCTGCCTCGCCGTTTTTTCCCCTGTCCTTCGGCGGAATTTCCTTCTGCAAAGCGCACAGCTTCGATCGGAGAAATTCTTTTCGCCAGCTTGCAAGGCTTGATACAGCTGATCCATACCGTGATGAATGCAAACGCCGCACTACCGATAAAGACAAGCGGACTGGCAGTAACCTCGCAGTCTTTTATCGTCATCATCTGCATTACGATAGGCAGAAGCACGATCGATATGAGATACCCCAAAACAAGGCCAACCGGTATCCCAATCAAGCTTAGAATCCCTGCTTGCCTGCGGACGATTTTCGTAAGCTGCCTGCCCGTCGTGCCGATCGTTTTCAAAAGACCATAAAACCTAATGTCGCTGCTGACAGAAATATAAAACACATTGTATATGATTAAATACCCCGATACCATGATCACCAGCAAAATCCCAACCACCAATAAAATGGTTTCGAAATCAACCTCTGATGATGTATACGCCCAGTTCACGCCATCGTTCACATCCTCGTCAAAACCGCAGCGCGCTTTCAGGTCCGCCATCTGCTTTTCGATATTCCAAGACGTGGAAAACCAAAGGGAAGGATTGACCGACCCGGCGATGTAACCTTCACTGCCGCCTACCCGGTCAATGTTTTCCGCCCTTGCTTCATCATCCCATGCGGGAGCGATCTGATCACAATATTCTTTGGAGATAAACGCCTGGTTGACACTTACAGCACTGTCCGGTTTCCAAAACCCGCACAGCGTGAATTCCTCCTGGTAAGCCTTACCGCCTGCGATAAACTCCAGCGGAACTTTTGCACCCAACTTATGCGGAACACCCAGCGCATCCAGCACATCAGTCGTCGTCGCAAGCTCCATGCCCTTTTCCGGCAAATGCCCGGTAGTCGGAACATAATAGTTCCATTCCGCCGATTTTTCTTCCGTGTAGCGAAGTTCCGTGTAGGTCTTCAACAACTCGTCATTTGTCAGCTCGCCTGCGATGATCGTGTATGAAATATCCTTGACCTTGGGATCTTGCTTGATCTTCTCATACTGCTCCATGGAAATGTTCTTAAAGCCGCCATGGGAGCTCGTGCCGACCTGCTTCATCGTGGATTTCTGAAAGGAATGTACCACGCTCGCGCCGATCGTAAAGAGTGCTGTGATCATGACAGCGGTAAGCGCAATCGCTATAACCGATATCACGTTTCTCGTCATGCTGTTTTTGATGGATCTCGACGAAATCCGCCTGATGCATTTGCTGTTGCTTACGTTATACATGGCGGCCACCTGCGATTCTTTCGTCATCGGCCTTCCCGCCTACAATTCGCTCCCCCTGCGAGCCTTTCTCGGATCGTCTATCTACAATCATTTCGTCATCATCTCGCCCGCCTACAATTTTCCCGTCCTCGATCCGGATAATGCGGTCTGCCATCTGCGCGATTTCTTCATTATGCGTGATCATCACAATTGTCTGCTTAAATTTTTCTCCTGTGACCTTCAAAAGACCCAGCACATCAAGACTTGTCTTACTGTCCAGATTTCCCGTCGGCTCATCCGCCAGGATAATCGCCGGCTTGGCTGCCAGCGCCCTTGCAATTGCTACCCTCTGCTGCTGCCCGCCCGAAAGCTGGTTTGGCAGGCGGTTCACTTTCTCGGAAAGTCCCAGCGTTTCGATGATGTTATTGATGTGTGCCTTGTCAACGCTGTTTCCGTCAAGCTCGATCGGCAACACGATATTCTCATAGACGTTAAGCACAGGAACGAGATTATAATTTTGGAACACGAAACCGATTTTCCGCCGCCGGAATATCGTCAAGGCATCGTCTTTCAGGGTGAAAATCCTTTTTCCATCCACCTCCACATCACCTGCCGTCGGCCGATCAAGCCCGCCAATCATATGCAAAAGCGTGGATTTACCGCTTCCCGATGTTCCTACGATCGCTGCAAATTCACCGTCTGCAACGGAAAGGTCAACGCCATCCAGCGCTTTAACAATCGTATCACCGCTCCCATAGTATTTCTTGAGATTCGTTGTCTTTAGTATACTTGCCATTTAAAATCCCCCTTCTGAAAACCTGTTGTTTTTAGGCTGTTCGGCCGATCATCGATGCTAGTCGCTGATGATCGTGTATAAGCATCAAGGATCGCTTTTCGAGTCAAAACAGAGCCACCCGCCTAACGGTCACGTTCCACACGATTGGCACAAACGCATCATCGTTGTCATGTGTTGATTGCCATCTACAGACTCACACTTTTCGCATGACCAGCACAACCTCATCTGCGCGGCTCCTGCCCGCTGTTTGACCCGATTTATTTGTACGGTGCAACCAGCTAATGACCGATGATGACCTGCACAAATGCATCTACGCATCTTCTGCCCGCTGATTAACCTATCTAAGTTATGACCCCCATTTCAAATGGGGATATATATATAATTCATTATCATGATACAGCAGGATAGCAACCGATGACGTCTTGGCGTCACTGCGCAGTCGGCAGATGCTATTGCAGCAGCCTATTGATGCTGCGCCACTCGAATATACAACAAACAAGCCTTCTTAAAATACATCTAATTTTTTTTACATTCCTAGCATATCATATGATTCTCTCAAGACTCTTTCCTGATTCTAACGATTTTGAAAGATTCTCTGACATCGCATTTCTTACTGAAATACGTTTTTCCAACTATGCATACTTGTTAGACAAATAAATCCTCGATCTCTTGAATAGCGATAATGCTGAATCCACTGAATCAAAAATCCATGAAATGAAATTGACCATGCTGGATTCGTTAAACCAAATTCTATGAAACTAAATCGCTATTCTAATTTCATGAAATAAGAATCACTTGAATAGCGATGTAAGCGAACTTTTCGTTATATACATTTGTCATATCTTGGTAAAATGATTATAATTGGGAAAATCTTCGAGTTAGTGCACACTACCAAAAATGGTTCGAGTGAAAAAATGTATGTATATGCAAAATTTCGCGAAAATAGCGAATAAATATGCATTATTTTGGCAAAGGATTTTTTATTTTCTTTTTGATTCCATTAAAAAGCGCAGATATGGCGCTTAGCACTGTCAGATTTTACTAAAATATGGTAATTCCATATAGCAAGGTTGTGAGTTAGTGTGCATTAACCGCTAGAATTTGCAAAAAATATGCATTTTTAGCCGATGGATGCTAAAACAAGATATGAATAAAGATGAATATTGCAATCGTAGGTACAAAAAGTACAGATTTCCAATCATGTTAAGAACAGCATAGGCTGTCTCAATGGCATCAGTGTTCCGAGCCGACCCGTATCACTGCCTTTTGCATGCCTCAAATCGATCTAATATATGTAATAAATCCGAAGGCAGGTATTGACGGCATTTCAGGCGCAACGCTTCCGGAACGCCATAATACCCTTCCGCGATGCTGCCCGCAATGGCCGTCAAGGTATCGCAATCCCCGCCGAGGGATACCGCCGTACGAATGACATCTTCAAAATCTTCGCCTTCCAAAAATGCCGTAATCGCTTCCGGCACAGTCTCCATGCACGATTCCACATGATGATAATTCGGGCGGATCTCATCACAGCTGCGATCCAGCATATACTGAAACTCCTTTTCGATATATTCTTTTATCTCTGCTTTGCTGTGTCCGGTGCGGGCGAGGAAAATCGCGCTGGCCGTTGCTTCCGCACCCTTGATGCCCTCCGGATGATTATGCGTTACTGCGGCAGAAAGCCTTGCCATTCTTCTTACCGTTTCCAAATCATCGTACAACCACGCTGCTGCGGACACCCGCATCGCCGATCCGTTCCCGTAACTATTGTACGGTTTCGGCGCTTGCGCATCCAGCCATTTAGAAAAACGGACTCCATATCCCGCATGCGGATATTGTTTCCCAAGCTCCCGCATATGATAAACAAGCTGTTTCTTGATGCGCTCATCCAATGCGTCCGGCTGCACATCCATAAGCGCCGCACCCACGGCAATCGTCATCACCGTATCATCCGTAAACGCAGATTGCTCCGAAAACAGCGGGAACGCCTTGCTTTTATTGCCCATATCAAACTCATAAGGACTTCCTATAATATCACCTAAAATCGCACCAATCATCATTGCCTCCTCTCGCTGCTACCGGAAATCATTTCAACCATTTTTGCCACTATCATCTAAAACCAATCCAATCATCTCGCCCCATTGCCGCCGAAAAAGATCTGGCCGGTGAATCGCCCCGGTATTCTTTCCGTCACCGAAAACCATCCTGGACAGCTCGCCCTTTCCAGTACCGAAAAAGCAATTTGAGCAGCATATTTATTTTTCCTTTACCACCTAAGCCAGCCGGTCATCACCTTCGAGCCGCCTCTAAAACTGTTCCGACCACCCCAAAGCTGCCAATGCTGCTCTGTCTAGGCCGCCTCTAAAACTACTCCGGCCATCTCAAAACCGCCAATGCCGCGCCGGCTCGCTTCTAAAAATCGCTCCGGCCTGGAGCATCATCTCCCTCGCCATTTATTCTTTCCCCTTTTACCAAAATCCTCATCTATGCGCGCCTTCCAATCCGGCGAAATGGACGCTTCACAACGCAATCCCATGATCGTATCGCTGAGCACATCATAATTGAGACGCGTCCCCGCTTCATCCGCATGATAATCGGCCGCCATCAATTCGTCAATGCCGAATTTTTGCGCCTCGGCCGCCGCATCGATATTCGCACCCAGAAAGATAAATTCCCAGCCATCCTTTTCCTGCCTGCTTTCGATCATGTCCTTGACATTGCCATAAGTATACTTGCGGCTGGCATTTTCCATGCCATCTGTCGTGATAACGAACATCGTCTTTTCGGGAACATCCTCCGCCCTGGCGTACTTGTGGACATTGCCAATGTGATGGACAGAATCTCCCACAGCATCCAAAAGAGCAGTGCAGCCCCTTACATAATAATCATCTTCCGTCAAATTTTTGACTTTTTCCAGGGGAACACGGTCATGAATCACGTCCGCATCATTATCGAACAGCACCGTTGAAACCAGCACCTCTCCCGGCTCTTTCCTCTGCCTTGCGATCATCGAATTAAATCCGCCTATCGTGTCCTTTTCCAGTCCTGACATCGACCCGCTCCGATCTAAAATAAATACCAATTCTACCATTTTTGAAACCCTCCTGTTGCTTTTTCTTTGTATTTCTCTTTGTGCCTTTATCATAATGGAAACAGAGAAGGGTTTGGTCGCATGACAAGCGACATTTTATGGTTCGGGCAAAGGCTGGCATAAACAAGCATCTTTACAATCCGGACAAAAATTGGCCAAAATAAACATTTCTACGATCCAGGCAAAGGCTGCCCGTCGAAGACAGAGCCACCATGAACGACCCAGAGATCGCTCAAATGCAAAACGAACCGCTCACGATCCGAGCAAAAGCCGCCCAACGGTGAAAAAGAATCCTACGGAACGCTCAAGGGTTGATTAAATGCAAAAACCGCTCACGATCCAAGCAAAAATTGGCAAAACAAAGAGCCTCCATAAACTGACAAAATGCCACCCAAATAAAGAAAATCACCACGAATCAATCAAAACCCAGCCTAAAACAAAAAGGGCTCACGATCCGATCAGCGGCTGATCAAAGGCGAACAGCACCTCATTCAGCTCAAAGATATTATAATTGCTGTTTTGGATAAAATATTCTACGATGATATCAAACTTGCTGCTATGGGACAGGGCATAACCCGCACGGGCAATGAAATCTTTCGTCTCCGCCAAATCCAGCTCCAACGCAATTGCAAAAGCCAAACTCGTCGGCTTCGAAGGCTTATAATCCCTGTTGTTCCGTATCTTCGAAAAAAGCTTGCGATCGATATTTGCTTTCTTATATATTTCGGAATCCTTTTTCCCAGTCTGATCGATGAGATGGAGCAATGTCTCCGAAAACCCCGCATCCAGCTCGCCTAGCGCCGACTCCAGATCCTGCGCTTTGCATGAGAGCGTATCCGACAGATCGACATGAAAAGGTGCAGGGATCGATCCATCGGGAGGCAAAAGGGCAGACGCCGGCGGAGCAAAACGAGGGGCGGTTTCCTGACTATCGGGAGGCAAAGATGCAGACGCCCCCGCAGAAGGAAACGAAGCGCATGCCTGATCGCCAGAAAGCAAAGATTCGCATTCCTGATCTCCAGAAGGAAACGAAGCGCATTCCGGCTTACCAGGAGACAAAGATGCAGTTGCCCCCGCAGGAGGAAACGATTTCGATTCCGGGCAAGTTTCCTGCAAATCCAACGCCTGCTGGATGCGAACGGAACTACGATTTTGGCGATACGATTCACCGCTGCCATATTCATCCGTGATTTTCGCCCGGACGTAATTTTCGTCGATATAACTCGACACAGAAGCAAACAGCTTTTCGGACAGAACAAACGAATCCCGGTCAAATACAACCAGATAAATCCGCATCTCGTTTTCCATGAGAAAACTGCTAAATTCCCGAATAGCGATCTGCAAAGCCAAGGATTTCGGAAACCCATAAGTTCCAGCGGAAAGCAGCGGAAATGCAATCGATTCACAATGATGTTTCGCCGCCAGCCGCAAAGATGCCCGATAACATGATGCCAATAAATTTTCTTCATCGCAAACGCCGCCCTGCCAGACAGGACCTGCCGTATGTATGACAAATTTTGCATCCAATCGAAACCCCGGCGTAATGGCCGCATCTCCAGTCTTGATCACGCCAATCTTTTTTCGCGCCCAAAGCAGCTTCCTTCCTGCCTTTTTATGGATGCCCGCATCCGTTCCCGCACCTGTGGCCGCCTTGGAATTTGCCGGGTTTACGATAGCATCAACCTGCATATTTACGATATCATTTCTTACGATTTCAAATGGCATAAAGACGCCTCCTGTTATTGATCCTCATGTGAAACACTTGGTATATTCAACCGATCCCCATCTCCTCTCATGCCGTTTCTCTTGATTTTTCGAAAAAATGTTTTTTGAGAGAAAATCGGCGCATTTTACCCCGCGATTTATGTAAAAAATGCTCTTTTTCTCTTATTTCAGGGTATTTTCTTGAAATGAGAGAAAAACAGGAGTATTTTTCAACATTTTTCTCTAACAAATCCCTATTTTGAAAATCACAGAGAAACGACCCAAAATTGATATGCGTTCCGGCCGCCTACCCGCCGAATGTCCATCCAAATTCTCTCAAAATCCTATTTTTTTTATTTTTAAGAGAAACGCAAAGCAGGCCATCTGTCTGCGCAATCCTCGAAAGTGTAAGCTTTTCGCATAATTTTGGTCGGTCAGATAACGGGATATCCCTGCAATCGCAAGACCCCTGCAACCATAAGATCAATAGCAATCGCAAGACCCCCGCAACCACAATATCAATAGCAATACTAATAGCAATCACAATACGAATGCCAATAAAAATGACCATGCCACCACAAATACCGATGCCAGAGCAATCAAAGAAAGCTTTTTCCGCAAATGATTTCAACAAAACTCTTTATGATGAGCATCTGCCTGGATCAGCTCGTCCGCTTTTGGCAAAAATACGGAAAACGTACTGCCTCTTCCATGATTTGAGCGAACCCTGATATAGCCGTTTTCCCGGGAGGTAATTTCACGCGCAAGATACAAGCCAATGCCCACGCCTTCGTTTTGCGCAGCTTCCTGCGAGCGGTAAAACCTGCTGAAAATCTTTGCGCTTTCCTCTTCCCTGATTCCCATCCCATCATCAGCAATATCTATTCTTGCGAACATCTTATAATGCATGACGGAAATACAGATATGCCCGCCTACAGGCGTGTATTTCAGCGCATTGTCCATGATATTTTCCATGGCTTCCATCGTCCATCTGCTGTCGAACACCTCCGCTGTTTCCATTGAATCGCTTCGAGCGTTCTCAGCCCCTCCGTTCTCAGGCAGCTCGTTTTCATCCCATTGCCCTTCCCCTCGATCTCCTCTCATTCGCTCGTTTCCATTTCGAGCGCAAGATCTTTCCTCACAAGAATCCTCCCCTGTGCCAAGCACAGAACTTCCCCCATGCAAATCGAGCGTCAGGGATTTTCCTTCCCGTTCCGCCCGCGGCGCAAAGGCTTCGTAAAGGCTGCGAGCCAGCTCCTCTACATGATTTTTCGCAGGCGTTAAGGATATGATATCGCTTTCCAAGCGCGACATTTTGACAAGGGAGGCGATGAGAAAGTTCAGTTTTTCTGCTTGTCCTTCAATCTGTGAGAGAAGCTGCCTGGCTTCGCCATGCAGGGTTTCCTTTTCCGCAAGAAGCTGTATATAAAGAAGGATATTGGCAATGGGGGTTTTCGTCTGATGCGATAAATTGCTGATCGTAGTTTTGAGGTTTTCCCGATCCCGTTCCGCCTGCCGCTGCACGTTATTGCCCTTCATCAAATATTGACGAGTCTTGGCTTCCAGCCTGGAAAGACGCCCCTCGGAAAAATCCTTTTCCCGGAAATTTCCCGCCAGTGCCATGTCGATCATCCGATCCATGCTGCGCATAATCCGCAATGTGCGCCAATAAAGAGCCACTGCCGCTATCACCGCTACAATCGCTACCGCCACCGCTATCCACGTTAAAATCAAATATCCCGTCATATCGCTTTCCTCTATATCGCCAATACGATCAGTTTTTCCCGCTCGCTTTCCTCTATATCGCCAATACGATAAGCCTTTCCCGTTCACTTTCCCCAGCATCACCAACATGATAAACTTTTCCCGCTCACTTTCCCCAGCATCACCAACATGATAAACTTTTCCCGCTCACTTTCCCCAGCATCACCAACATGATAAACTTTTCCCGCTTATTTACCCCATATATAACCGATACCGTAAACCGTCCGCACCGGGATGCCGGGGAGTTTACTGCGCAGCCTGTTGACAGTAACCGAAAGCGCATTATCATCGACAAAATCCTTCTCGTCCCGCCAGATCTTGTCCATCAGCATTTCCCTGGAAAGCGTAATTCCAGCATTTGTGGTCAGCACCTTAAGCAGACGCTGTTCCGTTTTGCTCAGCTCCACGGCTTGTCCATCTGCCAAAAAAATCATCTTATCAAAGTCAAAGACAAATCCATCCTTTTCATACATATTATTACCGGCCGTCTGCCGCCGCAGCGCTGCATGAATACGCGCACGGAGCACCATCAGCGAAAAAGGCTTGGTGATATAATCATCAGCACCTGATTCCAATCCCGTCACAATATCGATCTCCATATCATTCGCTGTCAAAAATACGATCGGCACACTGCTCGTCCGCCGTATCTGCCTGCAAAAGTCCAGGCCGCTTCCATCCGGCAGGTTGATGTCTAAAATAACCAGGTCAACGCTGCTGTCCCACAAGCTCTGCGCTTCTGCCAGCGTGTATGCCTGGAGCAGTTCATGTTCTCCGAGCGATAGTACAATGCCATCGTTTAACGCTTTATCATCCTCTGCGATCAGGATTTTTGCCATAATCCGTTTCCTTTCATTTTCTGCATTTCATCTCGTTCCATGCCGCCCAAGCCAACATCATCCAGTGCCGCCAGCATCACCCGGCTCTGTCAACATAATCGATCTCTGCCAGCATTCCCATGCCAGCTCAGCCGAATCCATATTTATACTTTACAATTTATGCAGCAAAATTTCAACGAATATTGCTGTTTTCTTTCATCCTCATACCAAACCCCAGCGTCATGCGGGAAAAAATATCATAGATCAGATCAGTTCTATTTTTACAACCGACACCTCATAAGCCGTCTTTGTTACCAGATACCCTTTCTCCGTAAATTTCCGGTAATCGCGGCTCTGTATCCTTCCCTCCACGGAGACCTTGTCACCGACCCGCAGACTTTCCCCAAACGCAGCATTCCGCCCCCAGGCAATGGACGGAATATAGTCGGATTTATTGTACATCCGATTCACGGCAATCATCAAATCACAGATTTCCCTTCCCAGAGGAGATGTCCGCCTTACCGGGTCTTTACAGATAAAGCCTTCTATAGCCACATGATTTTCATATGAAAAATCATCCTCAATGCAATATGCCAGATCTCTCACAAAAACAGTAACCTCCAGCTTGCTCCTGCCCTCCACTTCCCTGTTATAAGTCCTGATCTGCCCGGATACGGAAAGCAGCTCGTTTTCCCGCGGAGAACGCCCGCCCATCAGCTTTTCTGATACGATCAGCCTGATTTTATCCTCATAGCCGCTCTTCCGGAAGATCCCCAATAACACCAGATAAAAAGCCTCGCCATAAGTCTTATGATTAAAAACAGGACCTGCTAGCACCCTGCCCGAAAGCTGCACTGCATTGCTTTCCAATAAATGTTCCATAAAAAAATCCCCTCCCGGCATATTTCCATAAAATATATGCTGCCAAAAAGGGATTTTATACATACTTTCTTCATAATTCCGCCGCCGATTCCAAAACCGGCTGGCAAATCCGATGTGGACAAGACGGCTCACAAGAGCGGCACGTCCAAGTCTTGCTTATGCCTTAGGGCGTCCATACCGCTCGCAAGGGCAGTGTTTCCAAATCATTCACAGGCCAGAGCGACCATGCCGCCAATAAACCAAGCAGCCTCAAAATCAGAGCTTTCAAAACCGCTCGCAAGGGCAGTGCGTTTAGACAGATTACGCAGTCAGGCTAAACATCGCTTACAGAAAACCAGCTCTTCCATCGCTCACAGATTAAGCCGCATCACCTCTGGATGGCAGCTTTTCCCATACTGCGGGCAGTCCAGGCATTCGAAGAAATCAGGCGACTCCGCCTCCGATACCGTCACAAAACCCTGCTTCCTGAAAAATCCAGGTGCTCTTGCCACAAGGAAAATGCGGCGTCCGCCGTGCTTGAGCGTTTCCTCGATCCCGCGATCCATCAATAGCTTGCCCAGCTTACTGTTCCGATACCGCGCATCAATTGCGATCCCTTCGATGATAAACTCACCTTCCCGTTTTGCCAAAATGCATGCGCCGACCAGCGTTCCATCCGCTTGATCCGTGATCTCCCAGCATTTTACCAAACCTTCCGGGACTGGCTCATCTTCGGAGAACTCCAGCTCGTTTGCGATCAGGAAAGGCACAAGCTTTTTATAATCATCCGTCACCGATATTTTATACTTAACCATTTCCGCTCCTTTTCCGTCCACCATGCCATACGCCGCATAAGCCGCGCTGCGTCTTTTATAACCTCACGCACCAAATGGCGGCCTCCACGCCGCATTCCCACTCATGATGCATCATGCACCACACACCGCTCCCGCCTGCACTGCCTATTCATCGTAATGCCAGGTATACTCCGAAACGAACACGTCCAGCCTCTCCTGCAACACGCTGAAATGCAGCGGCAGCGGCTCGCCATGCTCCCCGTCGATATCCGTGCTGATATCCTCCGTGGATTCGATCATCAGCTCTTCCGTCTGAAAATACAGCACATTCTTGTTTTGCGGATGCCTGCCGTTGACCACTTCAAACAGAAGCGGACCTAGCTCCACGATCGGCATTTTACGAAAAGCGATTACATCCAGCTTGCCATCATTCATCGAAGACTGCGGC
>CAJUEB010000010.1:0-7393 GCA_910585135.1 uncultured Eubacteriales bacterium | reverse complement strand
AGTTTCCGAAATCCGCCTGCCGACTCACCGTTCATGACTACCATAAAATAGATCTCTTCAAAATACACCTCGTTCGGCGTCGTCAGCTTGACCGGGATCGGATGCACCTGCGGCAGCTCGGTCAACGCCTTTAAATAATAAGCCATGACCCCAATGGCATTTTTCAAATTCGGATCGGTTTTCTGGCTCACGTCGATCAGCGCCCCCAAAGCCGCCACATTGATAAAATGCTTATTATTGACTTCGCCTACATCCACCTTCGTCGTTTTTTTACCTAAAGCAACATCGAGCTGATAATCGATATCCTGCGGCAACTCAAAATAGTACGCAAAATCATTCGCCGTCCCTGCCGGCAGAATCGCCAGCGGCAAGTGAATGTCATTCTCAATCATCGCATTGACGCACAGATTAATCGTTCCGTCTCCGCCCGCTGCAATAATCCTGCTAAATTCACTCTGGTCAATCCGTGCCAATACATCGTTGATTACAAAGCCCTTAGCCGCCCGTACAGGAATCACCTGATACCCCGCCGCCTGGCACTTTTCCACGATATGGTCCAGATTGTTCTTAAAAACGCCGCTCCCCGAATAGGCGTTATAGTAGAGCAAAATCTTATTCGCATCCTTTTCCCTGTTCATTTCTCAAAATCCTCCTTATCTCTCCGATCAAGTACAGTGACCCTGCAAAAAGCACCACATCATAACGCGCCCCCAGCTTATGTGCAAGCCTTACGCTTTCCGCTGCATCCACCGCCTTCACGGGGGTAATGCCCCGCTGCGTCAAAAGCCTTTCCAACTCATCTGCTGACAGCCGCCTGGGGTTATCCGGCTCGGTAACGATCATATTCCCTGTGATCTTCGTAAAATGCGCCAGCATATCTCCTGCCTGCTTATCGGCAAGCATTCCCAGTACGAGCAGCACTCGTTTTCCAGGGAAAAACCGCTCCATGGTTTCATGCAAAGCGCATGCTCCCGCTTCGTTATGCGCGCCGTCGAGTATCACAAGCGGGCGCTGATGGTTGCCTTCCTTCAGGCTGCCATTTGCAGCAAGCAGCTTCCCGGTGCGTTCCGCGCCTGCTTCAGCCACTTCGAGCCAGCTCGCATCAGTTATTTCAACTCGGCCCGCACTGGTCTTTTCAAACTGATCCAGTGCTTTCACATTTAACCCTTCCGCATCAATTACCTCAAACCGCCCCGGCTGTACCGCTCGCTTTAATCCTCGATAAAGCGCAGTCCGTTCTACCTTTATCTTTCGCTCTTTCCGCAGAATCTCGATCACCGCCAGCGCGGTTTTCAGGTTTTCGCCCTGATGCCTTCCCGCCATGCTGATCGTCACGCCGCTGTAATCCGTCCCATAAAGCTCCATGCTGATTTCCTGGGAAAACGGCGTCGCCGCATTGACGCTGAAATCTATCTTCGAAATATCGTAAAGCCTGCTGCCCCTATCATAAGCCGCCCTTGCGATCACCGCTGCCGCCTCCCGTTCCGGCACATTGGCAACGACCGGGACGCCCGGCTTAATGATTCCTGCTTTCTCGGCGGCAATTTCCGCAAGGGTATTTCCCAGCCGATCCATATGATCATAAGAAATAGAAGTAATCGCACAGGCCAGCGGCTTCTCGATGACATTGGTCGAATCCCCCCTGCCGCCAAGGCCAACCTCCAGCACTGTGATTTCTGCGCCCTTTTCCCGGAAGTACAGAAATGCAATCGCTGTCACCACTTCAAATTCTGTCGGCGAATCATGCCCTTCTGCCACCATTTCATCCGCCGCTGCAAGAACACGGGCGGCGAACTGCTCCAGATCCGCATCGGATATATCGCATCCGCCCAAGCGGATCCGCTCATGAAACCTTTCGATGAAGGGGGAGGTGTAAATCCCTACCTGATAGCCGCATGCGGCAAGCCCTTCTTCGAGAAATTTGCAGACAGAGCCTTTGCCATTCGTTCCCGCCACATGGATAACAGCCAGCTCCCGATGGGGATTTCCCAGCTTTTCCAGCAGCATCGTCATCCGTTCAAGCCCTAGGCGGCTTCCAAATCGATTGAATTGATGGATTTTTTCTATTGCGTTTGACATCTCATAGCCTCCACCGCCAACACTTTCCCGCTCATACTTTGCTGGCTGGCATTCCTTTGCTGACACTCTGCCCGTCAGTCATCTTTCCGTCTACACTTTTCCAGCCGACTCCAGCCGGCACTTTGTTTTCGATCTTTGCCGATTTGCTCTCTGCTTTTCAGCTTGATTCCAGGCGGGCGCTCTGCACACCGATCTTATCCCTTTCCAGCGTTCTAATCACTGTTCTTAGACCCGATCTGCGTCTTATTTGCCGACCTTTTTCTCTACCAGCGCCAGCCTGTCGCAGACTTTAGCCAGCATTTCCTCGTATTTTACCTGTTTTTCTTTTTCCGCATTGATTACTTTTTCCGGCGCTTTGCTGATAAACCCTTCATTGGAAAGCTTGCCCTTCACGCGCTTTACTTCGCCTTCCAGCTTCTTCTTTTCCCGCTGCAAGCGTTCCAACTCAGCCGCATAATCCATGATGTCGTCGAGTGGAATGAAAACTTCCGCGCCTGCAACCACCGCCGACATCACTTCCTCCGGAACATCCGCTTTATCCTGAATGAACGTGATTTCCGTAATGTTTGCCAGCTTTTTGATATATCTTTCCCCAGCCTTTACAACAGGCTCTTTTTCTTTTGAGCTGAGGATTACTGCACGCAGCTTCTTGCTCGGCGCAGCATCCGCCTCTGCCCTGATATTTCGGATGCTCCTGATCAGCGCCATCGCCATATCAAGCGTTTCCGTTGCTTCTGCAAAGGTAAGCGCCTCGTCGTATACCGGCCAGTTTTCCTTAATGAGAAGGTTTTGTGGATTATCGTTCCTTCCTGGCTGATCATCGCCAGTCCGATCGGATTTTTCGTTGCCAAAAGCCTGCCCGCTATCTGCCGATCCGCTTGCCTGCCCGCCGTCTGCCTGCTTTCCATCTGCCGCCGAAGCCTGCGGCAAATATGCCCATATTTCCTCCGTAATAAACGGCATGAATGGATGCAAAAGCCGCAGCAGATCCTTGAGGACTTTCACAAGGACTGCCCGCGCAACCCTCTTGTCTGCTTCATCCTCGCCATAAAGCCTGCCCTTAACGATTTCGATATACCAATCGCAAAATTCATTCCAAATTAAATCATACGCCCGCTGTCCTGCCAGCGCCAAATCGAATTTTTCCATGGTGTCGGTCATGTATTTTACCGCATCGTTTACCCTGGAAATCATCCATTTATCTTCATCTGCCAATGCTGCCGCTGCTCCGGCGGCACTGCCCGCACAATCCGCTCGACCGCGTCCGGCGTTTTTCCCTTCGTTTCCGCCTGCTCCGGCAATATCGCCCAAGTCTGCCATTTCCTTGAATTTACCGTTCTCATCCTGTAAATTCATGATGACGAACCTCGATGCATTCCACAATTTATTCGCGAAATTCCTCGCGCTCTCCAGCCGCTCTGTCTGAAACCGCATATCGTTGCCCGGCGTGATGCCTGTCGTCAGCATAAACCTGAGCGCGTCAGCACCATACTGGTCGATGATTTCCAGCGGATCGATGCCGTTGCCCAGCGATTTACTCATTTTTCGTCCCTGCGCATCCCGTACCAGCCCATGGACATAGACATGATGAAACGGCACTTCACCCATCGTTTCCAAGGCCGCGAACACCATTCTGACAACCCAGAAAAAGATGATGTCATAGCCAGTCACCAGCACATCGGTCGGATAGAAGTATTTCAAATCCTCCGTTTCCTCCGGCCATCCCAGCGTGGAAAACGGCCACAACGCCGATGAGAACCACGTGTCCAGCACGTCCTCATCCTGCTTGAGATTCGTGCTGCCACATCGTTTGCACCCCTTCGGCGCAGTTTCCGAAACCATCATCTCACCGCAATCCTGGCAATAATAGGCCGGGATTCTGTGTCCCCACCAGAGCTGCCTCGAAATGCACCAATCCCTGATTTCCGTAAGCCAATGAAGGTATATCTTCTCAAACCGCTCCGGCACATGAGTCAGGTCGCCTTTTTTCGCCGCCTCGATTGCGGGCTTTGCAAGCTCTTCCATTCTCACGAACCACTGATCCGACAGCATCGGCTCAACGACCGTATTACACCTGTAGCAGCCGCCCACAGGGATGACCTTTTCCTCCGTCTTAACCAGATACCCGGCGTCATCCAAATCCTTGACCCAGGCTTTCCGGCATTCATACCGATCCATGCCTTCGTATTTCCCGGCAAGGCTGTTCATCCGCGCGTCAAAACCGATGCAGACCGGGCATTCCAGATGGTTTCTCTGCCCGACCTCGAAATCGTTCGGATCGTGTGCAGGCGTGATTTTCACCGCTCCCGTTCCCTTTTCCGGGTCTGGGTACGAGTCTGCGATCACAGGGATTTTCTTGCCAACCAGAGGCAGGATCACTTCTTTGCCCACCAGATCCTTGTATCGTTCATCGCTTGGATGCACTGCAATCGCCACGTCTGCGAACATCGTTTCCGGCCTTGAGGTCGCAACCACGACACCCTCGCCGCCATCAGCGGCAGGATAGCGGAAATACCAATACATGCCGTTTTTATCCTCATGCTCAACCTCCGCATCCGACAGGGACGTCCCACACTGCGGACACCAGTTGATGAGCCTGTTTCCCTTGTAAATAAAACCCTTTTCATAAAGCCTTACAAAAAAATGGTTCACGGCTTTATTACATCCCTCGTCCATCGTGAACCGTTCCCGGCTCCAGTCGCAGGAATCGCCCAGCTTGCGGCATTGCTTCGTTATTTTTCCGCCGAACTCCTCTTTCCACGCCCATACGCGTTTTAAAAATTCTTCCCTGCCCAGATCTTCCTTTTCGAGTCCTTCTTCTTGCCTGAGCCTGTCCACAACCTTGACTTCCGTCGCAATGCTGGCATGGTCGCTGCCTGGAAGCCACAACGCACTGTACCCTTGCAGCCGCTTAAATCTCGTGAGGACATCCTGCAATGTCTGGTCAAGGGCATGTCCCATATGAAGCTGCCCGGTGATATTCGGCGGCGGCATCACGATCGTAAAGGGTTTCTTGTCGGGATCACGCTCTGCCGCAAACGCCCCGCTTTTCTCCCACATATCATATATTCTGTCTTCAAAATTTTTCGGATCATATGTCTTCGCTAAATTTTTTTCCATTCTCTGTTCTCCTTGTTATCTGTCATGATGTCTGAATCCCGTCTTACGCTTTTCTGCCCTGCGCTTTTTGACCCTGCCCAGGAAGAGAGCGATCACCGTGATCATTCCCAAGCACACGCCTGTGACGGTATACGTTCTGTAAATTCCTTCTCCCGTGCGGACGTCTTGCGTATGGAGACCGTCCGCAGTAACCTTGTACACGTATATGTTCCAGCCCGTGTCAAGGTTTATATCGATATCATCCATTCCATTGGATATCGTTCCTTCTTCGTACTTATAATTATCCCCGTAATGAGAAAATATGGCTACCCCAAAATCATTCCTTGCCGTAAATGTAAGGAGAAGCCGATTGCCCTCGGCTGCTTCCCCTGTAATCTGAGTAACCTCGGTCTCCGCCTCCGTTTCTATGATCGAGAGAACCTCATCATAAGGATTGCCGATAGCATAATTGATGACGACCGGCGTTAATATGATCCCGCCGAAGATGAGCCAAAGCGCCACAATGATGCTTTTCAATGGACATCCTCCTCATGTACAGAATGCAACGCGGCAGAACGATCGGTCTTTGGCGCGGTGGGTGCGCCTGTGCTGTTTGTCACTCCAATGGATTCACATTCACTTCCGTTCCCAAAGGAGCCAACCCCGCTGACGAATCCGACTAAACTACCTGCTCCATCAGATATGTCAGAAACTTCGCCTGCGCCGCCATTTCGATTAGCGGATGAACCAAAAAACACACATGATTCGTATGATAAATCAGTTGCGCTACCCGTCACATTGTGTGCAGTGGGTGCGTCAAACAGATCGCTTTCCGTTTCAATCAAATAGACCCTAAGTCCTGGCCGTTTCGTATCCCGGCTTCCTTTTGCTTCCGCAAATGCGATCATACGATAGCCGGATGCCGATTCTGACGCAATGCCTGCTTCTGATGCAAAGCCCCCTTCTGCCGACAAGGCGGCTGTTTCGGGAAAGGCCTGCGCTTCTGATGAACTGGCCGTTTCGAATGAATTGCTCGCATCAGATCCGATGGTCGTTTGTGATGGAACGCTTATTTTCGAAAGAATATCCACTTCTGTCAAATGTTCTGCGTTCAAGTGACCAATTGCCTTTTGCAACGCATCTATCCTGCCGCATTCATCCGGCACCGCTCCGATTCCCATAAGGCTTGCAAGACCCGAAGGCGTCACCATCTCCATATTGATATCAGCCTGCTGAAAGGCGTAACTGCACTTTTCGCGCAACGCCATTACCGCAGGCACCGGGACGGGTATTTCACCATGACTACAGACGACAGTGCCTTTTCCATCGCAAATTGACGATGTATATATGATATCCGGCGCAATTGCTTCCAAAGCCATGCCGATCCCCAACGCATTCTTGACCGCTTCATCCCGTCCTACCTCGTGAAAATGAACAGTTTTGAAAGTTGCTCCGTGTACCTTCGCCTCCGCTTCTGCAATATGCCCATAAATGTTACGCGCAGTTTTTTTTGCCTGGGAGGAAAAGCCGCTGCGTTCGATCAACGCCACGACCTCCTGATAGCTCCTGCCATGACCGTACTCATGATTGTGGCTGTGACCGTGATCGTGGCTGTGGTCATGACCATGGCTGTGACCGTAATCGTGACTATGCTCATGACCAGCAGACCCGCAGGATACGTGTTCGGGATGACCACCGTAGTTGTCCCCACCATGACCTGCATTACAGCCGCCGTGACCATGATGCCCGTCAATGGCTTCCTCATTGCCCATATCCTCATGGCGTTCATGCCCGTGTTCGCCACATCTGTCACCTTTGATACTGGGCTCGTCATGAACATGACCGTAATCACCAGATTCACCCTGGGCAATTTCAATCGCGCAAAGCGATTCCGCTGTCTGGAAATTTTCCTTCATCGCTATCTCAATCTGCGCTTTACAGCCGGCCAGATCCATCAGCGCATTCAGCACCATATCGCCGCTTATTCCATTTTTACAGTCAAAATATAATACCTTCATAATCAATTATAATAACATACGTGTTTTGTATTTGCAAATGGATACGGGTGCTTCGGCGGGGAGAAATGTGTGAGTTTGCCAAACAGATTGGAGAAGGAACTTAACAGGGGCAGACGATACAGAATTTTAAGATAATGATTTCAGTGAAAAGTATGACAGACTTTCAAAACAATAATTTCAACGAAAAAATGCAAACC
>CAJUEB010000009.1 GCA_910585135.1 uncultured Eubacteriales bacterium | reverse complement strand
CATAGGCTTTAACCCAGTATTCCAATGCAACCTTTCCGAGAAATCTGCCCATATAAATCAACATTTTTGGAGTCAATACTATTTTGAAGGAGTCCTTTTTACCTTCGATAATATTATTAAGACATGACTTGTTAGAGATTTCAGCTTCAACAATGGTTTCACCATCTGCTGGATGTATGATAAAGCCGTTATCCGTATACGGGTGAAAATCAGGTATAGATTCTTTTGGTTTAAGGGTCTGATGTGGATCAAAGAATGGTTGTTTTCCTTTTTTATTAACAGTTCCTGCAATAGTGCGCCAGAAGCCAAATGGCGTTTTAGCAAGTATATAGTTCTCAATTTCTTTACCGAAATAGTTCTGACACTTGTCACAGACACAATTCTCTAAAATGTCATCGGTATTTCCAAGAGACTCGGGTACAATATGTTCAATTGTGTGAAATATGTCTCCCTCACTTAAGCAGAATATACATTTGTTCATCGCCATCAAATATTTCCACCCATAACATTATGATATTCCGAAAATTTTAAAAAATTATATCACATACAAATAGAAAAATCTATATATGCCATATGCCAGATTACGTTTGTCTGCGGGTGTTCTTACAGCATTTTTTGTTCTATCGGTATAGATTTCAAGAGAAAATCAAAGAAAACAAGAGAAAATGAGAGCAGAGCCGTCAAATACGATGACTCTGCTCGTGGTCGGGATGACAGGATTCGAACCTGCGGCCTTTGCGTCCCGAACGCAACGCTCTACCAAGCTGAGCCACATCCCGAAGATTTTATGCTATTTTGACGGTATATGATAGCGGGCTTATCTGAATCGCTCCTCCAGTCAGTTGCCTCCGTCCGGCAACTTCCTTCCGCTGTCCTGTTTTCCGGTTGTTTGACCGCTTTTCCAGTCGCGCGATCATGCCTTCAGCAAATCACCTGCATCCCTATTATAATACGCATCGAAGAATTTTTCCAGCTTTTTTTAAAGAAATAGTAAATCTTGTTAATAATCGCGATTTTGTGGTATACTTTTAGTATATCAATTCATTTTGCTTGAAAGGAAGAGGGAAAGCAGTTGACAAGAGAAACGAATTATGGGGATCGAGAACTGCAATTGTTCTTACAAGGCGAGCAGACATATTGCTATCAATTCATGGGGGCGCATAAGGAAAAACGCAACGGACAGGAAGGCTACCGCTTTACCGTATGGGTGCCGTGGGCAAAGCGCGTATGCGCGACTGGTGAATTCGACCAATGGAGTGGAAGCCGTTATTATATGAAGCCTGTTGGCGATAGCGGCGTTTGGGAAACCTTTATTGTCGATGCCAAAGAGGGGATGCTGTATAAATACATCATTGAAACGCCTTCGGGAGAGATGTTTTATAAAGCAGACCCATATGCATTTTCCGCCGAAAAGCGCCCAGGGACGGCATCCCGCATTGCCGATATTTCTTATCAATGGAACGACGAGGCTTGGATGGAGCGGAGAAAGCTGCATCCTCATTTTGAAAATCCGCTGAATATATACGAAGTACACCTGGGTTCATGGCGGCGGCATCCCGGCAGGAAGGAAGAGGACAGCTTTTATACCTATATGGAGCTGGCCGATGTGCTTCCGCAGTATGTCAAGGATATGGGATATACCCATGTGGAACTGATGCCGGTGATGGAGCACCCCTTCGATGGTTCATGGGGCTACCAGGTGACAGGCTACTATGCGCCGACCAGCAGATTCGGCACACCCAAGGAGTTCAAGCACCTGATCGATGCATTTCACCAGGCGGGAATCGGCGTGATCCTGGACTGGGTTCCGGGGCATTTTTGCCGCGACGCCCATGGGCTTTGCCGTTTTAATGGATCAGAGCTGTATGAATCGGAGGAACATGTGGAATGGGGGACGTTTAAGTTCAATGTAAGCCGCCCCGAGGTGCAGTCCTTTCTGGTGAGCAATTTGATTTACTGGCTTGCGGAATACCACGCAGATGGAATCCGCGTGGATGGCGTCAGCAGTATGCTGTATCTGAACTTTGGCGTAACGGATGACGGGCGGAAAAAATACAATCATCTGGGTGGTGAAGAAGATCTGGCGGCGAAGGCATTTTTGCAAAAGTGCAATGCGGCGGCGGGAAGGCTATTTCCTGATGTATTTATGGTAGCGGAGGAAAGCACGGCGTGGCCGCTGGTGACGTATCCGCCGGAGGAAGGCGGTCTTGGTTTTCATTATAAATGGGATATGGGATGGATGAACGATACCTTAAAATACTGCTCGGTGGATTTCCCGTTTCGCAGGGGTTGTCACAATATGCTGACCTTTTCCATGATGTACGCCTTTAACGAAAATTTCATCATTCCCCTCTCGCACGATGAAGTGGTGCATGGAAAGTGTTCGCTGATGGGGCGTATGCCGGGTGACAGGTGGCGGCAATTTGCCGGAGTACGGCTGTTGCTTTTGTACCAGATGTGCCATACCGGCGGCAAGCTGACGTTTATGGGCAGTGAAATCGCACCGTTTATCGAGTGGCGGTTTTATGAGGAATTGGAATGGTTTCTGCTGGAATATGAACCGCACGCCAGACACCAGCAATTCGTCGGGGAACTGAACCACTGCTATTTGCAGCAGCCCGCGTTATGGCAGAAAAGTTACGTGCAGGCAGGGCATCAGTGGCTGGATGCCGATAACAATGAGCAGAGCATCCTGGTGTTTCTGCGCAAGGGCAGGGAGGAACAGGATTTCGTGATTGCGGTATTGAATTTCCAGCCCGGCACATACCATGGTTTTAAAATAGGCGTCCCGTTTGCGGGAACATATCAAGAGGTCTTTAATTCGGATGAAAAACGCTTCGGAGGCAGCGGGCAGATCAATGGAAGGAAAGAGATTATATCGCAGCAAGGCCAGTACCATGGGCAGGCACAGTTTATCGAAATCACGGTGCCGCCTGTAGGAGGCGTGCTTCTGGCTCCTGCATCTATCGTCGATGAAAGTATGGCAAACAACAGCATTAAGGAGGTATGACAGTTATGTTTTCAGGAAAGGAAGACTTTATCAGGCAATACAAAGCGGAGTTCAGGAATGTGATGGCAAAATCCTTTGAGGAATGTACGCAGCAGCAGAGATACGAAACGCTGGCAAAGCTGATCTATGGCAAGGCGATAAGGATTCATGCCGATACCAGAAGCCGTAATAACCAGAGCGGGAAAAAGCGCGTTTTCTATTTTTCGATGGAATTTCTTATGGGAAAACTGCTTCGTAATTATCTGATTAATTTTGGCGTAGAGGATGTGGGTCGGGAGGGCCTGGCGGAGCTGGGTGAGGATTTAGATGCACTCTGTGGCAAAGAACCGGACCCGGCGCTGGGAAACGGCGGCCTTGGCAGGCTGGCATCCTGTTTTCTTGATTCTATGGCGTTTTGCGATATTGCGGGAATTGGCATGGGGGTTCGATACTTGTTTGGTTTGTTTAAGCAGCGGATCGAAAACAATATGCAGATTGAAGAACCAGACCCATGGCTGGAAAACGGATACCCATGGGAACTGCGCAACATAGACGAGGCGATCCAGGTTCATCTCGGCGGCAAGGTTGATCGTACCTATGAAGACGGCAAAATACGTTTTGAGCATGTGGATTACCAGACGGTGCGGGCAGTGCCATACGATGTTCCTATCGTAGGCTACGGTGGGAACACCGTCAATATGTTGCGGCTGTGGCAGGCGGAAACCGTGGGGGAAAAGCTGGATATGGAAGCCTTTAGCAAGGGGCATTACAGCGACGCCGTTCGTGAACGAAATGAGACGAAAGCGATCACCACTTTGTTGTATCCTGACGACAGTACGCCGGAGGGGAAGGAACTACGGCTCAAACAAGAATATTTTCTGGTGGCGGCGGGCGTCGGCTCTATCATTAGAAGTTATAAAAAGCTTTACGGCAGCGATAACTGGAGCAGTTTTCCTGAAAAGACAGCCATCCATATCAATGATACGCATCCTGCGCTTTGCGTCCCAGAGCTGATGCGGATTCTGATAGACGAGGAGAATCTGGAATGGGATGAAGCCTGGGAAATTACTACCAAAACGGTTTCCTTCACAAACCATACTGTCATGCCGGAGGCACTGGAGTGCTGGCCGATCGATTTAATGGAACGGCTGCTTCCGAGGGTTTATATGATTATCGAGGAGATCGATAGGCGATACCGGGAAGGGATCGACGGGAATATAGCGGGGCGGCAGGAATTTTTGCATGCGACTTCGATTTTATGGGATGGACAGGTGAAAATGGCTAACCTCTCTATCATCGGCAGTCATTCGGTCAATGGCGTGGCAGCGATCCATAGCGAAATTCTCAAAAAAGATGTTTTCAAAGAATTTTATCAGATTGCGCCGCAAAAGTTTAATAACAAGACCAATGGAATTAGCCACAGGCGTTTTGTCATCGAGGCGAATCCGCACCTTACCAAGCTGATCACGGCTTCGATCGGAAGCGAATGGATGGAGGATACGTATCAGCTGGAGCGGCTTCTCGCTTACCAGGATGATGTTGGCTTCATGAAGGAGTTAAAGGAAATTAAATATGAAAATAAGTGCAGGCTTGCACAGTATATCCGGGAAAATACCGGTATCATCGTCAACCCGTTTTCCGTTTTTGATGTACAGGTGAAGCGAATCCACGCATACAAGAGGCAGCTTCTTAATATTATTAAGATAATGTATCTTTACAATATGTTAAAGAAAAATCCAGGACTGGATATGCCGCCATATACGTTTATTTTCTCAGGCAAGGCAGCGCAGAGCTATGTGTTTGCAAAAGAGGTGATCCGTCTCATCAATACGGTCGCGCAGATGGTCAATAACGACGATTCGATCGGCGGCAAGTTAAAGGTCGTCTTTTTAGAAAATTTCGGAGTCAGTCTCGGCCAGTTGATCTACCCGGCGGCGGATATCAGCGAGCAGATCTCCACTGCCGGCAAGGAAGCGAGCGGCACCGGCAACATGAAGTTCATGTTTAACGGCGCTGTGACGCTTGGGACAATGGATGGTGCGAATGTGGAGATCCATGAGCTGGTGGGAGATGACAATATCTTTATTTTCGGGCTTAGCGCCCAGCAGGTAGCGGAATATTATCAGCGGGGCGATTATTCTTCTGAAAAGGTTTGCGATGAAAACCCTGCACTGAAGGAAACGGTTGATCAGTTGATCAACGGCTTTTTTGCAGAGCTGGGCGCAGATTTTTGGCCAATTCACGACAACCTGCTTCGTTATAACGATGAATACTTCGTGCTAAAGGATTTTGCCGATTACATGGATGCATGGCAGCGGATGGGCAAGGTCTATATGGATGAAAGCAGATGGTTCAAGATGTCCTTGATCAATATTGCGAAAGCAGGCCACTTCAGCAGCGACCGGACGATCCGGCAGTATGCGGAAGAAATCTGGCATGTTTAAATAAAGTTTTTACACCATCAATACAAACAAAGGAGGGAATGATATGCATATACAGCAGAAAGAATGTGTGGCAATGCTTCTGGCTGGCGGACAGGGAAGCCGCCTGGGAGCGCTTACGCGAAAGATAGCCAAACCAGCAGTAGCCTTTGGCGGAAAGTACCGGATTATAGATTTCAGCCTTTCCAACTGCACGCATTCCAACATCACGACTGTTGGCGTCCTCACGCAGTACAAGCCGCTTGTGCTTAATTCGTACATCGGTACGGGAGCAGCGTGGGATCTGGACGATGCATACGGCGGCGTCTTTATTCTTCCGCCTTATGCGACGGAGTCCGGCGGCCAGTGGTATTGCGGGACGGCAGATGCAATCTTTCGAAACTTGGATTTTATCGATAATTATAATCCGGAGTATGTGCTGATCATTTCGGGGGATCACCTTTACAAGATGGATTACAGCTTGATGTTGGATTATCACAAAAAATCGAATGCGGATCTGACCATTTCCGTGATGGAAGTGCCGCTTGCAGAAGCCAGCCGTTTCGGAATCCTGTCGGCAGACCAAACAGGAAAGATCAACAAATTTTCAGAAAAACCAAAGAATCCCGACAGCAATCTCGCTTCGATGGGCATTTACATTTTTAGCTGGCCAGTATTAAAGGAGGCGTTGCTTGCAGACAGCGAAAATGCCAGCTCGGAACATGATTTTGGCAAGAATATCATCCCGATGCTGCTTGCGGAGGGGAAAAACCTGTATGCGTACACCTTCTGCGGCTATTGGCAGGATGTGGGAACGATCGAGAGCTATTATAATACCAATATGGAACTTTTAGAGCCTGACTCGCCGTTTAGCATCTTTGAAGAAGACATGAGGGTATTCAGCAATTCCAACATTTATCCACCGCATTATGTAGGACCGGGTGCCGTCTTAGAGGATTGTCTTGTGTGTAACGGTAGCCATATTTTTGGAAAAGCGCAGCATTCCATCCTGAGCTTTGATATTTATATTGAAGAGGATGCACAGGTGATCGATTCGATTTTGCTTCCGGGGGCAGTCGTTGAGAAAGGTGCAAGAGTAGAGCGCGCCATCATCGGGGAAAATACCGTGGTAAAAGCAGGCGCTGTTTTCGGGGATCGCGAAAGTGATGAAATTGCTGTTGTCGGAGATAATCAGGCGATAGAAAATCAGTGCAGCTGAGGAGGTGATCTGCATGAAGAAGGTTATGGGTCTCATTACGACGAATTATACCAATGAAAGCCTTGGAAAATTAGCGGAGCTGCGTCCTGTCGCGACGATTCCTTTTGGCGGACGTTATCGTTTGGTGGATTTTCCGCTTTCCAACATGGTACATTCCGGTGTACGTTCGGTGGGAATCACCTCAGCGCATTATTACCGTTCCCTGGTGGATCATCTGGGAGCAGGCAAGGAATGGTCATTGAACCGCAAGGAAAAAGGCCTGTTTCTCCTGCCGGGATCGGTATATGGAATGAAGCGGTTTGACGGCAAGTTTTTACTGCGGGATTTTATCAACAATCGTTCTTACTTGGATCGGGCCGATGAGGAACAGGTTATCGTCAGTGCGAGCGATAAGGTTTATAATATTGATTTCGAACTGCCGGTAAAAGCGCACCGCGAATCGGGGGCGGATGTGACCATGCTTTATAAGGAAATTGCGAGCGCCAATATCAAGAGCGGGATGTTCCTGGAGCTTGACCGCAATGGAGCGGTACGGTCGTTCCAAAGGCAGGCTACGGGCATCGCCGCTTGGTTCATGGACTGTTTTATCATTAATAAGAGCAAGCTTTTAGAGCTGATGGCGTGGTATGAGAATCTGGATTACATCGATATGATGGAGATCTTGATGGAAAATGTCGGCAGGCTGAAAATCGATTCCTATGCATTCAACGGATATGTGGGTGCGATCGATAGTATTTACGATTATATGCAGTGCTCGCAGGACTTATTGAAAGCGGGCATTCATGATGAGCTGTTCAACAGCAGTAAAAAAATATTTACCAAGGTACAGGACGCGCCGCCATCGAAATACCTCAAAGGCAGCAATGTGAGCAATTCCATTGATTCCAGCGGGGGAATTATCGAAGGAACGGTTGAAAACAGCATCTTATTTCGGAATGTAAGAATCGGAAAGGGCGCTGTGGTGCGTAATTGTGTGATCATGCAGCGGTGTCAGATCGCACCGGGTGCACAGCTGGAAAATGTGATCTGCGATAAGTTCGTTCAAGTGAGTGAGAATGTTCGGCTCAGCGGCAATCGGTATACGCCGCTGGTAATCGAAAAAAATCAAAAATTGTGATGAAAGGATGTACGATGACGACAAAAGAGGGAAAAGAACAGGAAGAAAAAAATTTGCAGGTTCTGTATGCAATCTTTGAGGCGGACCCTTTTATTAAAACAGGCGGGCTGGGAGATGTCGGCGGTTCGCTGCCGAATGCGATCTGCCGCCTTGGCGTGGATATGCGCGTGATTCTTCCGAAAGTGGGATCGATTGATGAAAACGATAAGAAAAAGATGAAGCGGATCGCTGAATTTACCGTTCCGCTTTCTTGGAGAAACCAGTATTGCGGGATTGAGAAGCTAAAGCGTAAGGGTGTTACTTATTATTTTGTGGACAATGAATATTATTTTAACAGGGAATATCCGTATGGCTACGAAGATGACGGCGAGCGGATTGCCTTTTTCAGCAAGGCGGTTTTGGAATGCCTGATGCATATCCCGGATTTTTCCCCCGATATCATTCATTGCAATGACTGGCATACGGCCTTGACGCCTGTATTTTTGCGGGAGCATTACATGCATCTTTCGCAGTACCGGAAGATCAGGACGGTGATGTCTGTCCATAACCTGAAATTCCAAGGG
This sequence comes from uncultured Eubacteriales bacterium, assembly GCA_910585135.1. GTDB lineage: Bacteria > Bacillota > Clostridia > Peptostreptococcales > Anaerovoracaceae > Lentihominibacter. The sequence goes on along the minus strand of CAJUEB010000009.1, from coordinate 14,490 downwards.
ATTTTCCCGCGAAACCTGTTAGGGGATGTGTTAGGCCTTGCAGACCGGAAGAATGCCGTCGATCAGCTTTCCTATGGGGATGCGGTCAATTACCTGCAAGGGGGGCTGTATTACAGCGACAGGATCACGACGGTAAGCCCGTCTTATGCGGAGGAAATCTGTTCTCCTTGGTACGGGGAAAATTTGGATGGCATTTTCCGCCATCGAAGCACTGTCCTGACGGGAATTTTGAATGGGATCGATACGTACAAGCACTCGCCGGGCAGGGATGTTCATATTGCGCAGAAATACAATGTTTCTACCGTAAGGGCAGGCAAGGCGGCTAATAAGGAGGCGTTGCAGCGGGAGCTGGGACTTTCCGTGCGGGATGATGTTCCCCTGATCGCTTTTATCAGCAGGCTGACGGAGCAGAAGGGGCTTGACCTTCTCGTGCATATCCTGGAGGAACTGCTCTGCGAGGATATTCAGTTTGTCGCGCTCGGTGTAGGAGAACGCAAGTATGAAGATGCGTTCCGGCATTTTCAGGGCGTGATGCCGGACAAGGCCAGCGCATGTATTACCTTTGATTTGCCGCTTTCATCGCGGCTTTATGCGGGGGCGGACATGCTGCTCATGCCGTCCCGGTTTGAACCGTGCGGGTTATCGCAGATGATCGCCATGCGGTACGGTACTGTTCCGATCGTACGAAAAACGGGCGGCCTTGCGGATACCGTGATCGATTTCCGGCAGGATGATAAAGCTGGAAACGGCTTCTGCTTTGCCAATTATAATGCCCATGAACTGCTGTTTACCATCAAGGATGCGATCGATATTTATGAGCACGATCTCATTTCATGGATGGCGATGCGAAAAAATGCCATGAAACGGGATTTTTCCTGGAAAAACTCAGCGAAGCAATATATCGCGCTGTATGAGGATTTGATGAAGGAGCAGACATGGTAAGGTGCTATCACAATTCACAGGATTGCACATACCGCGATCCTGTGGGAGCTGTTCCCGCAGGGCGGGAGATCACTTTTTGCCTTACAGCGGAGGATGCGCCTTCTGGTTTGTCATGCAGCCTGCATCTGTGGCATCCGCTCACGGGAAGCAGGGAGCTTGAAATGAAAGCGCAGGCGCTTCCGGATGGAGTGAGAACTTTTCGCATTTCAACCGTGGCAAGCGATACACCGGATTTATGCTGGTATTATTTTATTATCCGGGATGGAGAACGCAGGGCTTATTATGGCAACAACCGCGAGCAGCTCGGCGGGGAAGGGGAGCTTTACGAGGGAGAGCCTCCTGGCTTTCAGATCACGGTCTATCGCTCTGCATCCGTGCCTTCTTGGTACAAAAATGCGATCGTATACCAGATTTTTCCCGACAGGTTTGCAAGGGATGAGAACTGGCTTGCACGGCAAAAAAATGCGGAAAGGAAGCCGGAATGGAAAGGTCCGCGGCGCGTGATCCAGCAGGATTGGAACGATACGCCTTACTATACCCGCAATGAAAAGGGCGAGGTTACGCGCTGGCCTTTCTTTGGCGGAAGCCTTGCCGGAATCCGCAGCAAGCTCTTTTACCTGAAAAGCATGGGTGCATCGGCGGTTTATCTTAATCCGATTTTTGCGGCGCAGAGCAATCATCGCTACGATACGGCTGATTATCGGAAAATCGATCCGGCGCTGGGGACGGAAGCGGATTTCCGCAGGCTGGCGGAGGATGCGCGAAGGCTCGGCATCAGGCTGATTTTAGATGGTGTGTTCAATCATACCGGGGCGGACAGCATTTATTTTAATAAACAGGGCAATTATCCGGTGTTGGGAGCTTGCCAGGGAGAGGAATCTCCTTATTACCGCTGGTATAAATTCACGGCGTTTCCCGATGAATATGAAAGCTGGTGGGGCGTTATGGATCTGCCGGATGTGGATGAGAACGATCCTTCATACCGTGATTTTATTTACGGCAGTCCGGACGGTGTGATTCGTAAATGGATGAAAGCCGGAGCTTCTGGCTGGCGGCTCGATGTAGCTGATGAGCTTCCCGATGATTTTATCGCAGGAATTCGCAGCGCGGTGAAGGAAACAAACCCGGATGGCCTGCTCATGGGCGAGGTTTGGGAGGATGCCAGCAATAAGGTCAGCTATGGCGTGCAGCGGCGGTATTTTCTTGGCGATGAGCTGGATGCTACCATGAATTATCCTGTTCGTGAGCTGCTTTTGGATTATATGTTGGGAAAATGTGCGGCAGAAAGCGCAGTGCGAAGGCTCAATAGCCTGGCGGAGAATTATCCGCCGGAAAATTTTTATGGAGCGTTAAACCTGATTGGAAGCCACGATCGAATACGGGTCTTGACGATGCTGGGCGATGCGCCGGAAGGGTTATCCGAGGTGGAAAAAGAAACGTACAGGCTGCCTGCGGATAAGCTTTCGCTGGCAAAAAACAGGCTGAAAATCCTTTCTCTTCTGCAATATGTACTGCCGGGCGTGCCTTGCCTTTATTACGGGGATGAGGCGGGTGCGCAGGGTTTTGCCGATCCGTATAACCGAGGCACGTATCCTTGGGGCGGAGAAGACCAGGAACTGTTGGCGCATTACCGGATGCTGGCGCTTCTGCGGACGCAGTACCGTGTTTTAAAAGACGGGGCATACCGTTTTTCGTGGCAAGGGGAGCATGTGTTGGTCTGCGAACGGTACGATGAAACTAGAGGGGAAACGATCATTACCATAGTCAACCGGGACATTTTCGGGACTGCTGACGCCGTGGTCAGGCTGCCGGAAAAGACGAAATATGTGCTTGATTTGCTTACCGCAGAAGAACTTTTGCCGGATGAAGGCACTGCAAATAAAGACAGCTCGGATGAAGGTGCTTGCGATGAAAGTGTCCTCTCCTTGACGCTGCCTGCTGTTTCGGCGAGACTGCTATATTGCAGCCGTAAAAAACCTGCTGCTTTGAAGCTTTCCCGCAGCAGCGGGATTCTCTGCCATGTATCGTCCCTGCCGTCCGGGCGGCTGGATGATAAGGCCGAAGCGTTTATCGATTATCTGGAAGCGGCGGGGCAAAAACTGTGGCAGATCTTGCCGCTGAACCCGGCGGATCAGATGAGCGGTTCTCCGTATTCAAGTCCTTGCGTTTTCGCAGGGAATCCACAGCTTTCTGACCCTGGCTATCACGTGGATGCGTCAGGCTATGAGGCGTTTTGCGAAAGGGAAGCGTATTGGCTGGAGGATTATGCGCTCTATACTGTCCTGAAAGAGCATTTTGCGGGCGCACCGTGGCAAAAGTGGCCGCAGGCGGAACGGGACAGGAAGAATCTTGACTGGTGGCGAAGCCATAAAAAAGCGGAGTTGGAGAAAATCAAGCAGGAGCAGTTCGCTTTCTGGCACAGGTGGATGCAGGTAAAGGCATATGCCAATGAGAAAGGAATTTCCATCATCGGTGATATTCCTGTTTATGTAGGCGTCGATAGTGCCGATACCTGGGCGCACCGGGAAATTTTCCTGTTGGGAACGGATGGCTATCCGCTGGCAGGCGCAGGCGTGCCGCCCGATTATTTCAGCGAGGATGGGCAGCATTGGGGTAATCCATTATATGATTGGGATTACTTGCAAGCGCATGAATACGGGTGGTGGCTTGCACGCATTTTGCATGCAATGGATCGGTATGATTATATCCGGCTCGATCATTTCAGGAGTTTCTCGGCATTTTTTGCCGTTCCGGCAGGAAAAACGCCGCATGATGGCTGGTGGATTCCAGGTGCGGGAAAGGAATTTTTCTCATTTCTCGAAGGAAGGCTCGGCCGGCTTCCGTTCATTGCAGAAGATTTGGGCTTTCTGGATGCGCAGGTGCATGACCTGATAAAACTCTTGGGTTATCCGGGGATGCTGGTATACCAGCTTTCGGCGGATGAAATGGAAAACCTGCCAGACGCAGAGGCAAAGTGGCGCGTCTTTTATTCGGGGACGCATGACAACCAGACCTTGGCGGGCTGGTGCAAGGATTCAGGCTGTGAGAAAACGCCGGATGAAATCATCGAAACGCTATATGAAAGCAAAGCGGCATGGGTCATTATCCAGCTTCAGGATATGTTGGGCATTGACGATGCAGGGCGCATGAATGTGCCGGGGAAGGCCGAAGGAAACTGGGCATGGCGGGCAGAGGAAAAGGCTCTGACGCCGAAGCGGGCAGCATGGTTAAAAGCACTCGCCTCAAAAGCCGGACGATAGCTTTTTGCCGTATGCCGCTGCGCCGATGGAAGGTGCGGCTTCATCTAAAATGATAGAAACAGGAAGCTGTTGTAAATAAGAACGAAAACGCCCCTTGGCGGTGAAAGCCTCTTCAAAGATGCTTTTATCGATGAGGGGCAAAATTTTTGGCATCATGCCGCCGCCTAGATAAACGCCGCCGGAGGCGAGAAACGCGAGGGCGAAATTGCCGCATGCTGCGCCCAGGATTTCCGTAAACAGATCGAAGGTTTGGCGGGCGGCAGGTTCGCCGGACAGCGCCGCCTTTGTAATTTCAGCGGGAATTGCGTCGGCCGTTTGGGAAACGGCTTCATATATATTGGAAAGTCCCTGACCGGACAGAAGCCGTTCGTAGCTGACATGGCCGTATTTTTTCGTAAGGAAGGCGAGAAGTTGGTGCTGCTTGTTATTGCGCGGTGCGAAATCCGTGTGTCCGCCTTCGGAGGGGAGGACGATACCTTCCCTTGAGATAGCGGATATGCCAAGACCGGTGCCTATGGAGAGGATCGCTTTCGCACCTTTTGCACCGCCTTCTGCAATGCCTCTTGTAATGCCATCTTTTGCCGTACTGTCCTTGCGAAACTGTATCAATTGCTTTTCCCCTGTGAGGTGCGGCAGGGAATGCGCAAGCGCTTCTAAATCGTTGATAAATGCGATATGAGCAATATCGGGAAAGCTGTTTTTGATTTGTTTCAGGTCGATGACCTGCCCGGTGTTGGTAAGCTCAAATCGATCGCCCGTAACAGATCCGGCCAGTGCGATGCAGAGCGCTTCGATTCGCAGGCAGTCCCGGCTTGTTCGTCCGATTTGGCTGTCCGCATCATCCCGGCCGCTTCGCTTTTTTCGGCCGTCCAATCCATCGATCAGCTCCTTGATCATCCCGGCAAAATCGCCGATGCTTTCCGTCGGCCGTCTGCCGCTTTCCACCAGCTCACTTTCTTCCCAGAACGCCCACATCGTTTTCGTTCCGCCAATGTCGAGTGTCATAATCATCAAAAATACCTCCTTCATAGCCATATATGAAAATTATATCATAGCTTAAAAAAAAATTGATTGCATTTTCTTTTCTTCCGATTGCTCTTCTATTTATAAAAGGGAAAGGGAGCATGATAGATATATTTTTACCATAGATAGCGGAACTTAATAAAAAATATGAAAAAAACAGTATGATATCCGGCGATCTGCCTCAAAATATTCCTGTAGGATGATTTTGATCATCGAAAACTGAAATCGGCATGAAATGCAGGGATGGAGGAGATTTTCATGAGGAAAAAGATTTTATCGGTTTTGCTGCTGTGCGTAATGGCGGCGTCTGCGCTGGCAGGGTGCGGCGATGGCAGCGGCAACGGGGATTCAGGAGAAGGTTCGGTTTATTTTCTGAACTTCAAACCAGAGCAGGACGAGGCGTGGCAGGAGCTGGCCGATGCTTATACCAAAGAAACCGGCGTGGATGTTACCGTCGTGACAGCGGCCTCCGGCGAATACGAGACAACGCTGATGAGTGAAATGGGAAAGGACGGTGCGCCGACTTTATTTCAGGTAAACGGACCTGTCGGACTTGCGAACTGGAAAGATTATTGCCTGGATTTGTCCGATTCGGATATCTATGGGCAGCTTGTCAGCGATGATTATGCGTTGATCGAAGGCGATTCCGTATACGGCATCGCTTATCTGATCGAATCCTATGGACTCATTACCAATACAAAACTGCTTGCTAAGGCAGGCTACAGCCCGGACGATATTCAGTCCTTTGACGACTTGAAAGCAGTGGCGGAAGATATCTCGGCACGTTCTGACAAACTCGGCTTTACGGCTTTTACATCGGCTGGGATGGATGCATCCTCCGACTGGAGGTTCAAGACGCATCTGGCGAACCTGCCGCTTTATTTCGAATACAAGGATGAAGGCGTTACTTCGGCGAAGGCAGTCAAAGGGACGTATCTTGACAATTACAGGGACATCTTTGATTTGTATATCAACAATGCGACCTGCGATGGCAAGGAATTGGCCGCTAAGACGGGCGATGATTCCAGGAACGAATTTTTGGCGCAGGAAGCTGTATTTTTCCAGAACGGTTCTTGGGAATACAACGATCTGGCGAAGGAGCTGGGCGACGAAGCCCTGACGATGCTCCCGATTTATATCGGCGTCGGCAATGAAGCGGCGCAGGGGCTCTGCACGGGAACGGAGAACTACTGGTGCGTGAACAGCCAGGCGGATCAGGCAGATATCGATGCGACGCTGGCGTTTATCAACTGGTGCGTAAGCTCTGAAACGGGAACGCAGGCGATGGCAAACGATATGGGCTTTGTCATTCCGTTCCAAAATGCCGCCCAAACGCCGAATGTGTTCGTGCAGCAGGATGCGGCAAACCTTGCGGCAGGTAAAGTTCCCGTAGCCTGGAGCTTTTCGACGATGCCTTCGGAGGAATGGAAAAACGGCGTAGGTTCTGCTTTGACTGCATATGCTGCTGATCCGACGGATGCGAACTGGGAAGCAGTCACTGCTGCATTTGTCGACAGATGGGCTAAGGAATACGAGCTGGCAAACCAGGAATAAGATACGAAGACGATATATTTGCTGGGGACAGGCAGAACTGCGGCCTGTCCCGTTTTGGCGATTCAGGAGGTGTTTATGGAAAAGGCACTGAAACGGTATGCCCCGTTTTTCGTGGGGCCTGTACTGGCGGCCTTTGCCATCGGATTTATCATACCGTTTATACAGGGATTATATCTTTCATTTTGCCGTTTTACGACGATCGATAATGCGCAGTGGGCAGGTCTTTCGAATTTTATCCATGTGTTTTCGGATCGTTCGTTTGGCAGTTCTTTTCGGTTTACGGTCATGTTTACGGTCGTGTCGGTGGTTTTGATCAATGTCCTTGGGTTTGCACTGGCGCTTGCATTGACTGGAAAGCTTCGGGGGACAAATATCTTTCGTACCGTATTTTTCATGCCGAACCTGATCGGTGGTATCGTGCTGGGGTATATCTGGCAGATCCTGATCAACGGCGTGCTTTCCATCGCGGGTAAGCCTTTGCTGGCACTGAATGCTCCCGCCGGTTACTGGGGCTTGATCATTCTCATGTGCTGGCAGCAGATCGGCTACATGATGATCATCTATATCGCAGGCTTGCAGAATGTGCCGGATGACCTTTTGGAAGCGGCGCAGATCGATGGCGCGTCTTCCTGGAAGAGCCTGTGGCGGATCAAACTTCCAATGGTGATGCCCTCGATCACGATTTGTGTATTCCTGACGCTGACGAATTCCTTTAAGCTGTTTGACCAGAACTTGGCGCTGACTGCGGGAGAGCCGGCTCACGCTACGGAAATGCTGGCGCTCAATATTTACAATACATTTTATGCCCGTGCCGGGATGCAGTGGAAGGGATTCGGGCAGGCCGAGGCCGTGATCTTCTGTATCGTGGTAATTGCGATTTCCTTGATACAGCTTCAAGCGACGAGGTCAAAGGAGGTGCAGCAGTAATGCGGAAACGAAAAACGGCCAGGGGCGGTATCCTGGCGATCGTGTTGGCGATTTTAGCAGTCTTATATTTGTATCCCATTTTTATGATCCTGATGAATTCTTTGAAAAAGGAACGCTCTATTACGACAGCGGGGGCGTTTGACCTGCCGAATGCGGAAAGCTTCGCAGGGGTGGAAAACTTCACGAATGCCATCGCCTCGAAAGGATTTTTAGCAAGCCTTGGATACAGCCTGGTGATTACGGTGACATCTGTCGCAGCGATCCTGATTTTTTGCTCCATGTGTGCATGGTTCATCACCCGCGTGAAGAGCAAGTGGGTGCAGTCTTTGTATTATCTTTTCGTCTTTTCCATGGTCGTTCCCTTTCAGATGGTGATGTTTACGCTGTCGCAGACAGCAGACCGCCTGCATTTGAATACGCCGTGGAATATCTGGATCATTTACCTGGGATTTGGCGCAGGGTTGGCTGTCTTCATGTTCGCAGGGTTCATGAAGTCCATCCCTTTGGAAATCGAAGAGGCATCCATGATCGACGGCTGCAATCCATTGCAGACATATTTTCTGGTGGTGCTGCCGATTCTGCGCCCGACGCTGGTCTCGGTCGGCATCTTGGAAGCGATGTGGGTGTGGAACGATTATCTCCTTCCGACTTTGGTGCTGGATATCAAGAGCTATAAAACCATCCCGATGTTGATCCAGTATTTTCGGGGAAGCTATGGGAGCGTGGAAATGGGTCCGATGATGGCCAGCATCATGCTTACGGTTATTCCGATCATTATCGTATACCTGGCCGGACAGAAATATATTATTAAGGGCGTGGCAGCAGGCGCGATAAAAGGGTAGGAGTTAGGAGGAGTTTTTTTAAGATGGCAAATATCTCATTGAAGCATATCGTTAAAACGTATGACAATGGCGTGACGGTCATTCCGGATCTGAATCTGGAAATTCGCGACAAGGAATTCATCGTGCTGGTGGGTCCGTCGGGATGCGGCAAATCTACAACGCTGCGGATGATTGCCGGGCTGGAGGATATCAGCGGCGGTGAGCTTTTCATCGGCGAGAAATGCGTCAACGATGTGCCGCCCAAAAACCGCGATATCGCCATGGTGTTTCAGAGTTATGCGTTGTATCCGCATATGACGGTTTATAAGAACATGGCTTTTGCCTTAGAACTGCGCAAAACGCCGAAGGATATCATCGACCAGAAGGTAAAAAACGCTGCCCGGATGCTGGAGCTGGAGCCGTATCTTCACAGAAAGCCTAAGGTCTTGTCAGGCGGGCAGAGGCAGCGTGTGGCGCTGGGGCGCGCCATGGTTCGTGACCCGGAGGTTTTCTTGCTGGATGAACCGCTGTCTAACCTGGATGCAAAGCTGCGCACGGAAATGCGCAGTCAGATTGCAGCGCTTCACAAACGCTTGCAGACCACTTTTGTTTACGTGACGCATGACCAGACGGAGGCGATGACCATGGGTGACCGGATCGTGGTGATGAAGGATGGCGTTATCCAGCAGTGCGATACACCGCAGCGGTTATACAATGCTCCGTGCAATGTATTCGTCGCCGGGTTTATCGGTTCGCCGCAGATGAATTTTATTCATATGGAGGTGGAACAGAAGGGTGATTCTTGCGACCTGCTTTATGCAGGCAGCCGGATCCCCATTAAAAATCAAGCATTGCTTCCTTATGCGGGGCAGGAGGTTATCCTGGGAATTCGCCCGGAGGACATTTATCTCAAAGGCGGTTTTCGGGGCAAGGAAAAGCCTGCCATCGTTTCGGCTCATGTGGAGCTTGCGGAAATGATGGGTGCAGAGCTGTATTTATATCTCGTCTGCGATGGGCAAAAGCTCATCGCCAGAGTGCCATCGGGAACGGATATTCATGCGGGAGAGGATGTGGAACTGGCACTCGATATACAGAAGATCCATGTATTTGATCAAAAGACGGAACAAGTAATCTGCCGCTGATTTTTGCAAATCGATTTCTGCGTATGATTTGCCTTGCAATAAAGGCGAGGATGTGGTAATATAAATTGTTGAGTTTTTTACCTGAAGCTTAGCCGGACGAAACTCCGACGACGACTCGGCTTTAGGCGAATATCATAAAGGAGGAAACAATGATAACGACAGAAAAGAAAGCGGAAATCATCAAAGAGTATCAGCTGAAGGAAGGCGACACGGGTTCTCCCGAAGTACAGGTCGCAATTCTTACTCACAGGATCAATGATTTAAACGAACATCTGAAAATTCACAAGAAGGATCACCATTCCAGAAGAGGCCTGTTAAAAATGGTAGGCCAGAGAAGAAACCTTCTCAATTATTTGAAGGAAAAAGATCTGGAAAGGTACAGATCACTAATCGCTCGTTTAGGTCTGAGAAAGTAAATCTATTTAAGGAATTTAGGCGGGGCACGCAAGTCCCCGTCTTTATTTGTATCAATGAATGGCATCGATCGGATGCTGCGGAAGTTAACAGACAATAAACAGGAGGTAGTTGTTTATTATGAAATTCACAGATTACAGAACGTTTAAGACAGCCATCGGCGGCAAGCTTTTAGAACTGGAGATCGGCAAGGTTTGCGAGATGGCGAATGGACAGGTTATGGTAAAATACGGGGATACCGTCGTCAATGTGACTGCTGTCGCTTCGAAAGAACCAAGGCCTGACATCGATTTTTTCCCATTATCGTGTGATTATGAAGAAAAAATGTACGCTGCGGGAAAGATCCCGGGCGGCTTTATTAAGAGAGAAGGAAGACCGAGCGAAAAAGCGATTTTAAACTGCCGCTTGATGGACAGGCCGCTGCGCCCGTTATTTCCGAAAGGATTTTTTAATGACGTGCAGGTAGTCGCTACCGTGATGTGCGTAGACCACGATGCGCCGTCCGAAATCGCTGCGATGATCGGTTCTTCCGTCGCTTTGGCAATTTCTGATATTCCATGGGATGGCCCGACCGGATCGGTTCTGATCGGGATGGTAGACGGGCAGTTCATCGTCAACCCATCGCTTGCACAGCGGGAAGAAAGCAGCATGCATCTGGTGGTATCGGGAACGAAAGATGCGATCATGATGGTCGAAGCAGGCGCCAATGAAGTTCCGGAGGAAACTATTCTGGATGCGATCATGTTCGCGCATGAAGAAATCAAAAAAATCGTAGCCTTTATCGAAGCGATCGTCGCAGAAGTGGGCAAGCCGAAGATGGAAATCGATCTGTACAAAGTCCCGGAGGATATCGAAGCTGCCGTCAGGGACTATGCGGAGGATAAGATGAGAGCCGCCATCCAGACTTACGATAAGATGGAGCGGCTGGATAACATGGATGCTGTCGAAGCGGAAACGAAGGAACACTTCGAGGAAATTTATCCTGACAATGCCAAGGATATCGGCAATGTGCTTTATGCCATTACCAAGGAGCAGGTGAGAAGCCTGATCCTGGATGACGGTATCAGGCCGGACAACAGGAAGCGGGAGGAAATCAGGCCGGTTTGGTGCGAGACCTCCGTGTTGCCGAGAACCCACGGCTCAGGTCTTTTCAAGCGAGGGCAGACACAGGTCCTTTCGGTTGCCACGCTGGGGGCTATGAGCGAAGCGCAGACGATAGACGGCATTACGGAGCAGACCGAAAAACGATATATGCATCACTATAACTTCCCGCCTTATTCCGTAGGGGAAGCGAGACCGATGAGAAGTCCGGGCAGAAGGGAAATCGGACATGGGGCGCTGGCCGAAAGAGCCTTGCTTCCTGTGTTGCCAAGCGAAGAGGAATTCCCTTATGCGATCCGGGTGGTATCGGAGGTATTGTCTTCAAACGGTTCTACTTCACAGGCCTCCGTATGCGGAAGCTGCCTGGCGCTGATGGATGCAGGCGTGCCGATTAAAGCGCCGGTTGCCGGAATCGCCATGGGACTGATCGAACGGGTAGAGGAAGACGGGACGAGCAAGATGGCGATTCTTTCGGATATCCAGGGCATGGAAGATTTTCTGGGTGATATGGATTTCAAGGTTGCCGGGACGGCTAAGGGCGTTACCGCGATCCAGATGGATATCAAGGTACATGGGCTTTCCAAGCAGGTCTTGCAGGAAGCGTTGCAGCAGGCGCACGATGGCAGGATGCACATCATGAAGGAAATGCTGGATGAGCTGCCTGAGCCGAGACCAGAGCTTTCACCTTATGCACCGAGAATCATCTCCATGCAGATCGATCCTGACCAGATCAGGACGGTGATCGGACCGGGAGGCAAGACGATCAATAAGATCATTGCCGATACGGGCGTTAAAATCGATATCGACGATACGGGGCTTGTGTACATCGCCGCACCTGATATGGAATCGGCAAAGGCAGGCGTTGCCGAGATCGAATTGCTTTTGAAAGAACCAGAGCCGGGCGAAATTTACGAAGGAACGGTTACCAGAATTCTGACGACAGCAAAAGGTTCTGTCGGTGCATTCATCGAAATCCTGCCGGGCAAAGAAGGCCTTCTGCACATTTCCAAGATGGCAAAAGGACGCGTAGAGAAGGTAGAAGATGTGATGAATGTCGGCGATGTGGTCAAGGTCAAGGTGACCGAAATCGACAGCCAGAACAGAATCAACCTTTCCAGAAAAGAACTGTTATAAATTTTCTAAAAAATAGACTTGGGTTAAAATTTAACCCTGAGTCTATTTTTTCTTGCAATTCTTATATTTTAGGCGTATGCTGTAGGAAAAGGAGGTGTGCAGGTGGCTGGATCGAGACGTGAAATGAATAAGCTGAAATGCAGGAGGCAGATCCTTAAGGCTTCCAGGCGTCTTTTTAAAGAAAAAGGCTATGAGGCGACGATGATTGGAGACGTGGCGGCGAAGGCAGAGATTTCCAAGGCAACGCTGTATAATTATTTCCCCAGCAAAGAAAGCCTTTTGGCCGGGACGCTGGAGGAGGAAATCGACGCCGCCCGCAGGCTGGTCGAAGAGATGCCCAAGACGGCAGATGCGGATGAAAAAATCAGACGTACGCTGACCTTTCTCATTGCCGACAGCATTCCTTTTATCGGTATCAGCAGGAGGATTCTTTTTTTAAACGCCTGTGACGGAAGTCCGATGTATGGGAAAGCCGATGCGGTGAAAGCGCTTTTTCTGTCCCTGGCGGAGGAAGCCAAGGCGGAAGGGATTTTTCGGGCAAATGTTACGGCAGAAGAGGTGGTAGACCTGCTGATCGGTCTTTACCTGAATTCCCAGTTTCAGTGGAATGATATAGAACGTCTTGCGGATGCGCAGTGCGCAGGGAGGGTGGAGCGGATGCTGGATCTTGCCCTGGCTGGCTGTTATGCAACAGAAAAAGATGATAAGAGGCGACTTGAAAGAAACGAATGAAAAAAGGCGGATCAGTAGAAAATATCAGCGCGATCAATGAAAGGAATAGAGGGCGCGTGGGCAGCGCCGGATAACGAGAGGTGAAAAATATGGAACAGACATTTGCAATTTCAACGTATCCCGATGCAGGGAAGATCAACCAAAAGCTGGATCGGCTAATGAAGCAGCCGCTTTATTCGATTAAGCCGGATGTGCTTGCGGCGTATGAAGAAGATTATTTTGGTAAAAAATGCGCCGGATCAAAGGCATTGATTGATGAAGCGATGGATATCATACCAGGCGGCGTGCAGCACAATCTCGCCTTTAACCATCCATTCCCGCTCGCATTTAACCGGGCGGAGGGTGCGTTGCTGTATGACGTTGACGGAAATCAATATTATGACTTCTTGCAGGCGGGAGGTCCCGTGGTGTTGGGCAGCAATCCGCCTGCGGTACGGGACAAGGTGATGGCGCTTCTCGATAGCTGCGGGCCGTCAACCGGGCTTTTCCATGAATATGAATATAAGCTGGCGAAAAAGATCTGCGACAGCGTCCCTTCCGTCGAAATGTTCCGGATGCTCAATTCGGGAAACGAAGCGGCAATGGCGGCAACGCGGATCGCAAGGCTGGCCACGAGAAATAAGAGAGTCGTGAAAATGGGTGGTGCTTATCATGGTTGGAATGACCAGCTCGCTTACAGCATCAGGATTCCCGGATCAAGGTGGACACAGGCCAGCGGCGTGCCGAAAAAGATGTTCCGCTATACGGATGAATTTTTCCCGGGCGATTTAAACGATTTGGAACGGGTACTAAAGGACAACACCAAAAAAGGCGGAACAGCGGCGGTATTTATCGAAGCGATCGGACCGGAAAGCGGCACGCGGCCAGTGGAATATGATTTTCCGAAAGGCGTTGAGTTCCTTTGCAGGAAATATGGCGCGCTTCTCGTATGCGATGAGGTGGTAACGGGCTTCCGCATCGGGATGTCCGGCGCACAAGGCTATTACCGCATTTCTCCTGACCTGACGATGTTCGGCAAGGTGATCGGCGGCGGTTATCCGGGTGCAGGCGGCATTGGCGGCAAGAAAGAATATATGAAATACCTGGCGTCGGGTCTTAACGGTGGTTCGAAAAATCCGAAGGCTTTGGTCGGCGGGACGATGGCGGCTGCGCCGGTTACCTGCGTGGCAGGGTATTATACGCTGTGTGAAATCGAGGAAAGCGGTGCGATCGAAAAATCGGGGAGGATGGCTGACAGGCTGATTGCGGGTCTTAATGCGGTCATCGACCGGTATGGGCTGCCGTTTGTCGCCTTCAATCAGGGTTCTGTATGCCATCTGGATACGACGGGTACGATGCAGTATGCGATCGATTGGTCAAAGCCGTGGAAGATCCCGGGCGTTTTGAAGCAGACTTCTATCCGAAAAAAGGAAATGGAACATATGGGCGCAGCTTATATGG
>CAJUEB010000008.1 GCA_910585135.1 uncultured Eubacteriales bacterium | reverse complement strand
CATCCGCTTCTCACCTGGAGGCGCAAGCTACCCAGGTTCATAACGGTAAGTTTTAGGTATATATCATATGATGATGCCTTAATGAACGTGATTTGGAGCGGATACTTGTATTCGCTCTTTTTTATCATGTTGGAAATGTCGCTGTGGGCGATAGGAGGGTTTGTCCTGACCTGTTCAAATCTTCGATTTGCGGTGCAGGTTAATGGAGGTGCAAGAAAATTAGCAGAACAGCTATGATCAACGAAGAAATTCGTTCAAAGGAATTGAGAGTTATTGATACGGACGGGTCGCAGCTTGGAATCATGTCGAGGGAAGAAGCGCTTGACCTGTCGGAGCAGAAAAAACTGGATTTAGTTTGTATCGCTCCGAAAGCGAGTCCGCCTGTTTGCAAAATCCTGGATTACGGCAAATATAAATACGAGCTTCAGAAAAAAGAAAAGGAAGCACGTAAAAAACAGAAGACGACGCAAGTCAAGGAAATCAGGTTATCTACTTTTATCGAAGACCATGACATCATGGTGAAGGCTAAGACAGGGGCTAAATTCCTGAGGGATGGGGATAAGCTGAAGGTCAGCCTGCGGTTTCGGGGCAGGGAGCGTGATTACGTTGCCAGAGGTATGGAAGTGATGAATAAGTTTGCCGAAGCTGTTTCCGATGTAGGCGAGATCGATAAAAAACCTAATTTCGAAGGTCGTAGCTTAACGATGATTCTTACGCCAAAAAGCGATAAATAAGCGAAAATATATAATACGGGAGGAAAATATAACATGGCAAAGAACAAAATGAAGTCTCATAGAGGCGCATGCAAAAGATTCAAGATAACAGGTTCAGGAAAAGTAAAGAGACATAAAGCATATAAGAGCCATATCCTTACGAAGAAGAGTCCTAAGAGAAAGAGAGGCTTGAGGCAGGCAACAACTTTAACCAGTGCAGATCTGAAGAGAATCAAAGCGGTATTAAGCAAGTAAGGAGGAAAAGAAATGGCAAGAGTAAAAAAAGGTGTAAACGCACATAAGAGACATAAGAAGGTTTTAAAGCTGGCGAAGGGATATTACGGCGCAAGGAGCAAGACTTACAGAGCTGCTAAGCCAGCTACAATGAGAGCGCTCCGTTCCGCTTATGTAGGAAGAAAGAACAAGAAGAGGGAATACAGAAGGCTTTGGATCGCAAGAATCAATGCTGCTGCAAGAATGAACGATATTTCATACAGCAGGCTGATGAATGGACTCAAGAAGTCAAATATCGAAATCAACAGAAAGATGCTTTCGGAAATGGCAATTCACGATCCTGCTGCATTCACGCAGCTCTGTGAAACTGCAAAAAAAGCACTGTAAAATCAGAACGCAGGTAAAAAAACGATAGCAAGGCAAATGATAAAATGACTGGCGGCTTAGCGGGAAAATCCTTTATGCGAAGGATAGCTGCAAGCTGGCAGTCATTTTTAGTGCCATAAAAGCATAGCCGTTAGAGAGTAATTCCCTCTGGTATCGGCACTTATTTTCTTGGGTAGGGAATACTTTCTGTAAAATTTGTCAGAGGCTGCTGTCATTGAAGCCGTTATGCTTGAAACCACTATGCTGGTTCAGCAAGCACTGAAAATCTTTGCCCGTGATTGCAATATTCATCTATATGCACGTCTTATTTTAGCGTTTATTTCTTAAAAATGTTTATTTTTCACAGATTGAACAAATTAGTGCACACTAACCGAGATGCATTTTACGAAAAATAGCCATATTCTGGGTTGCTTTTGATGATATTGGGCGTTATATTTGCTTTTTTCGGCGGCAGTAACGTGATAACAAAAAATTCTTGCTTCCCAAATGCATATTCATTCACCATATTGTCAAAAAACTGCATATATATACATTTTTTATCTGAAAGAGTTTTGGTTAGTGCGCACGAACTCCATGATTTCTCCAATTATAGTCATTTTACCAAAATATACCAAAACCTCTTTTCAATTTTTTCGATCTTGCTGGCAGGACAATGCAAAGGAACTTGCAGGAGCAGCCTATCTCCGTACAAAAATCGTCCTTTGCAGCAGATATTATTTAAAAAGGAAATCGCGGGGCAGATAGTGCTTAGAAAGGAAATCGCGGGGATGGAATACTGACATTTCCCTAAATGTTCAACCGATATCTTTGATGATATTCGATTTGTGACCGCAATGTGGGTTTTGCGAGATTACTTTTCTATTAAGGTTTTCATATTTATTAAGGTTTTTACAATATGATTACCGCAGTCTTTTGCATACTTTTTTCCTTTTGCTGTCTGATTCCGACAAATTTTACTCCTCCAAAAAGATATAATCTTTTTTGCAAACGACAGGCGTTACGGGAAGGTTTCAACAGTGTGCCTATGTGGCGGTTCGGGCTGGCATGGGGAATCTGTGGCACGCCCACATGACGCAGTGATTTAATTCGGTATGATGTGGTCACGCATCGGCCAGACCTGAAATGATGGATGCGCGGCGTATTAGCCCTTGAAATTTGTATGGCAGCCGGTTTTCCGGGAATTGTATGCAGCTTTGTGTTCCCGGTCTTGTTTGGCAGCCTTATACGGAAAGAAAAAGGAGAAAACTGCATTGATCGTATACGGCGATATTCTCTTTGCGGAAAACATGATAATCGGAGGCGTGCTTCTTTACATAACCTGTGAAATACATGGGCTAGGCATATCAGGGCGGATGCAAAAGCTCAGGCTTCTGGCAGGCAGTCTGCTGTGCGGCTTTTTTTCCCTGACTGTCTTTCTGCCGGTAAAGACGCTTCTGGCTTTGTTGATGGAAGCTGTTTTTGCCGTCTGTGTCTGCTGCGTCAGCTTCGGCCGGGAGAAACTCTGGCAGAGGGCGCTTACTTTCCTGCTCGTTACATATTTTATCGGCGGCATGACTATGGGACTGCTGCTTCTGACGCACCATTCCGGTATGTATACGGCTGTAGGAATCTATACAGGAGACATGAAAGCTTCGATGCTGGCGCTTTTTATCGGCATGGCGCTATTTACCGCCAAGCAGGTCATCAAGACGATTGCCAGCAAGAAATTTTACCGCCAGCACCTCTATCGCGTAAGGCTTTTGTCCGGGGAAAACGAAATCGAGGCAGAAGGCTTTCTGGATACGGGCAATGGTCTGCATGACCCGGTCAGCGGCAAACCGGTAGCGGTAGCGGCTGAAAGCTTGTGGAAGCGTATGGAAGAGCTGGGATTTTTGCGGCAGGAGCGGTATTGTGCGATTCCTTATGAGGCAGTCGGCGGCGGCGGGGTATTGGATGGTGTGCGGATCGATGCGCTGTATATTGAACAAAGGCGGGTCAAGGGCTGCATTATTGCCAAAAGCGATGGGGCGGCTGATCTGGGAGTGAAGGATGCGGCGGGCTGTGAAATGCTGCTTTGCAGGGATATGATGGACCGGAAATTTTGATGATGGAAACGGTTCGGGTTTGTCGTTTGGTTTAGGGTAATTATCTTTTTGGGAAACAATTGGAAGGGAGAAACGGGATGTTAAAGGGACTAATACGGAAGTTAAGGCTACAGTTTCTAAAAAGAAAGAATAAACTGTTTTACATAGGCGGTAGCGATACGCTCCCGCCGCCTCTTCCACCTGAGGAGGAATACCGGGCGATCGTAAGCTTTATGAATGGAAGCAAAGCAGCTCGCGATTTGCTGATTGAGCATAACCTGCGGTTGGTGGTATATATCGCGAAAAAGTTCGAGAGTGCGGGCGTTAATGTGGAGGATCTGATTTCCATCGGCACGATCGGATTGATTAAGGCGGTCAATACCTTTAAAATCGAAAAGAATATCAAGCTGGCAACGTATGCATCCAGATGTATTGAAAACGAAATCCTGATGTTCCTGCGCAGAAACAACAAAATAAAAGGGGAAGTATCGCTGGATGAACCGCTGAATGTGGACTGGGATGGCAATGAATTGCTTCTGTCGGATATTCTGGGAACGGAAAACGATGAGGTTTACGGACATATCGAGGAGGAGGTAAACCGCAAGCTTCTGGGCTACGCTATGGGGCAGCTTTCCGGCAGGGAGCGGGAAATCGTTGAAATGCGTTTTGGCCTTCTGGGCGGCAGGGAATTGACCCAAAAGGAGGTCGCTGACCGGATGGGGATATCCCAGTCGTATATCTCGCGGCTAGAAAAGAAAATCATCGGCAGACTGCGTAAGGAAATCAAAAAATTGGGCTAAATTAACAAAAAAATGTTGCCAAGAAAGGCCTGTTGGTGTATGATAAAACCCATGATGTATAAAAATGCTTTTAAGTGAATAAAAATACAAACGCAAATACAAGCACGATAAACGTGAGTGTAAACGCAAATACGAATATCCATTAGAAGCACCGCTGATTCACAAGACTGCAAAAAGGGAGGCTAATATGAAGTACAAGGTATTTATTGATGGGGCGGAAGGTACGACAGGGCTTAAAATTCACCAGTATTTTGAGAAACGGGAGGATATAGAGCTTTTACATATTGATGCACAAAAACGGAAGGATTTAGGGGAAAGATTGGCTTTGGTGAGGAAAGCCGATGTTTCCTTTTTGTGCTTGCCTGATGAGGCGGCAAAGGAGATTGCAGCGGCAGCGCCCGCTGACTGCCGCATCCTGGATACGTCCACGGCGCACAGGACGGACAGCGGCTGGGTTTACGGTATGCCGGAGCTTTGCAAAGAGCAGCGGGATAAAATCCGGAACAGCAATCGGGTAGCAGTGCCGGGCTGTCATGCTACGGGCGTTATTTTGCTGATAACGCCGCTTCTGAAAGCAGGGATCTTGCCGCCGGACTATCCGTTTTCGGCGTATTCGCTGACGGGTTACAGCGGCGGGGGCAAGAAGATGATCGCGGAATATGAAGGCGCGCACCAGGCAGGACCGGATCAATCAAAGGCATATCACGAAGGCGTGGTCCAATCGGAATTATGTCAAGCAAGTGTACTTAAATCAGATGTATGCCACGAAGGCGCGCACGAATCAGAGCCGCACCACGGAAGGGCGCGCCACAATCCCAAGCAATATGGAATTGCGCAGACGCATAAGCATCTGCCGGAGATTGTGGCTGCGGCAGGACTTTCCAGCGCTCCGGCCTTCATGCCTGTTGTCGCGGATTATTACAGCGGGATGGAAGTGACCGTGCCGGTGAAAGGATCTGGCGCAGGAAGCCGCAAACAGGCAGAGGAAATCTTGCGGGCGTATTATGCCGGACAGCCGCTCGTGAAATTCGTCGATTCAATGGACGAAAACGGATTTATCGATGCCGGGCGCCTGGCCGGAAAAAACACGCTTGAAATTACGGTAACGGGAAATGATGAAAATATGCTTTTGATTGCGACCTATGATAATCTCGGGAAAGGCGCATCAGGGGCAGCGATCCAAAACATGAATATCATGTTGGGAATTGACGAAACGAAAGGACTGATATAGATGGCAGGTAAAGAGATGACCAATAAAGATACGAAAATGGCAGGAATAAACCTTGCGCACCCCGCAGCATCCGCCGCTTCTGGTGGATCGGACGATATGGAGGATGGCGGTTCAGTACAGGCTAAAGGCGGCAGATCGAAAGACGTAAAAGAAAGCCGCCAGCAGGGTGCGAAAAACAGCGGGGCGGAAGATACAAACAGCAGACTGGAATACATAGAAGGCGGCGTATGCGCGGCAAAAGGATTCCGGGCAGCAGGCATGGCCTCTGGAATCAAGAAACCCGGTAAAAAAGATTTAGCGTTGATCGTAAGCGATGTCATGTGCAGCGCCGCAGCGGTGTATACCACAAATAAAGTCAAGGGAGCGCCGCTGAAGGTGACGAAGGAAAATATTTCCGATGGCAAGGCTCAGGCTATTCTCTGCAACAGCGGCAATGCCAATACCTGCGCGACGGGCGGCGTGGAGATAGCGGAGAAGGCGTGCGGCCTGGCGGCGGAACATTTAGGCCTTTGCACGCAAGATATCGTCGTATGTTCGACCGGCGTGATCGGCGAAGAACTGCCATTTGCGCCTTTTAAGCGAGGAATTCCTGTACTGGCTACGCAGCTTGACGAGAGCAGCTCTGGCAGCGCAAGCGCGGCGCAGGCGATCATGACGACCGATACCGTGCCGAAGGAGATCGCGGTAACATTTCAACTCGGCGGTAAGCGTTGCCATATCGGCGGCATTGCGAAGGGGAGCGGAATGATCAATCCGAACATGGCGACGATGCTGGCATTCCTCACTACGGACGCAGCTATTTCCCCGGAAATGCTGCAAAAGGCTTTGCTGGCGGATGTGCAGTCGAGCTTTAACCAGATCTGCGTGGATGGGGATACCTCGACAAACGATATGGCGGTGGTACTGGCAAACGGCTTAGCGGGGAACGACAAAATCACGGCAGATGGCGCGGCGTTTGACGAATTTGCGGCTGCTTTGCATGAAGTGACGGTATGTCTCGCCAAAAGGCTTGCCCGCGATGGAGAAGGCGCGACGAAGCTCATCGAGTGCATCGTGAAAGGCGCGCCTGACGAAAGCATTGCGCAGCGGGTCAGCAAATCGGTGATCGCATCCGATCTTTTAAAAGCAGCCATGTTTGGGGCGGATGCGAACTGGGGCAGGGTACTCTGCGCCATCGGCTATGCGGAGGGTGATTTTACGACCGATGCGATCGATGTTTGTATTCGTTCTGCAAAGGGCAGCGTGTCCGTATGCGAAGGCTCGCGTCATAAACCGTACAGCGAGGAATATGCTTCCAAGATATTAGCAGAAGATGAAATCACGATAGAAGTGGACATGCATCAGGGCAGCGGCAGCGCCGCGGCCTGGGGCTGTGATCTGACATACGATTATGTGCGGATCAATGGAGATTACAGGAGTTAAAACGTAGACAAGCGTAGGCTATAGAGGTGAAAGCGCGCATAAACGAAAACGACAGGAATTAACGAGCGGGCAAATAAGGCTCATAAGAATAGGAACGAAAGAGCGGGCAAACGAGGTTCGCAGGAACGAAAACAAGCATAAATGAAAATAGCAGGAGTGAAAAATGGTAGCACAGAAGTATTTGGATAAAGCAGAAGTTTTGATTGAAGCATTGCCCTATATTCAACGGTTCAACAGGAAAATAATTGTTGTAAAATATGGCGGCAGTGTTATGATAGATGAGGAACTGAAACAGGATATGATGCAGGATGTGGTGCTTCTCAAACTGGTTGGGTTCAAACCGATCATCGTCCATGGAGGCGGTAAGGAAATCAACCGCTGGCTGGGTAAGGTGGGCATGGAAGCAAAATTTGTGAATGGCCTGCGCGTAACGGATGCGGATACCATGGAGCTTGCGGAAATGGTTCTTGCCAAGGTCAACCAGGAACTTGTCGCCAGGGTGCAGTCCCTCGGCGTTAAGGCGGCTGGAATCAGCGGCAAGGATGGCGGGCTTCTGACCGTGCAGAAAAAGCTTTCCAATGGATTGGATATTGGCTTTGTAGGGGATGTCACCAAGGTGGATACGAAAATCCTTTTGGATTTGCTTGAAAAGGATTTTCTGCCGATCGTATTCCCCGTCGGCATGGATGCGGACGGACATTCGTACAACATCAATGCGGATGAGGCGGCGAGCGCGATCGCAACAGCCCTAAAAGCAGAAAAATTAGCGTACCTTTCCGATGTGGAGGGCGTGAGAAGCGATCCGCAGGATGCAGACTCCGTGATATCAGAGCTTTACATAAAAGAGGCAGAGACGTTGATATCGGAGGGCGTCATTTCCGGCGGCATGCTGCCGAAGATTAAAAATTGCATCGAAGCGATTAATAAGGGCGTATCACGGGTGCATATCATGGACGGCAGGATTCCGCACAGCCTGCTTTTGGAGATTTTTACCGACAAAGGGAGCGGGACAGCGATATTAAAGGAAAGCGAGGAAAAATACTGGAATGAACAGCAATGAAATCAAAACACTTGACAAAGAAAACATCGTTTCCACATATGCGAGATACGATATGGTGGCGGATCACGGAAAAGGTTCTTACTGCTTTGATATGGATGGAAAAAAGTACGTGGATTTTACGGCGGGGATCGGCGTGAATTGCCTGGGATTTTGCGATGATGGCTGGATTCGTGCGGTGAGCGCGCAGCTTTCCAAATTGCAGCATGTATCGAATCTGTTTTATACCGAGCCGCAGGTTACGGCTGCGAAGCTTTTGACGGAGCGCACCGGCATGAGAAAGGTGTTTTTTGGAAACTCCGGGGCGGAGGCCAATGAGGCGGCGATTAAGACGGCGAGAAAATACGGCACGGTCAAAAAGAAAGAGACGGCGAATAAAATTATCACGCTGAAAAATTCCTTCCATGGCAGGACCATGGCGGCCATCACAGCAACGGGGCAGGACAATTATCATAAGTTCTTCACGCCGTTTCTATCAGGCTTTGAATATTGCGAGGTTAATAATGCAGATGAGCTTCGGGACATGGCGGATGATACGACGTGTGCCATCATGATGGAAATGATTCAGGGAGAAGGCGGCGTCGTAAGCCTGGATGCGGAATTTGTCAAGGCTGCTGCTGCGCTTTGCACGGAAAAAGATATTCTATTTATCGTGGATGAAGTGCAGACCGGGATCGGAAGGACGGGAAAATTGTTCGCATATGAATATTTCGGCGTGAAGCCGGATATCGTGACCTTTGCAAAGGGAATCGGCGGCGGGCTGCCGATCGGCGGCGCATTGTTCGGAGAAAAAACCTGCGATGTTTTAGAGCCGGGAAACCATGGAACGACATATGGCGGAAATCCTGTGGCGTGTGCCGGAGCAGTTGAGGTCTTGAAACGGATCGATGAGGATTTTTTGGCACAGGTAAGGAAGAAGGGAGAATACCTGAAGGCGAAGCTCCTGGAAATTCCGCAGGTAAAGGATGTGTCGGGAATCGGTCTCATGCTGGGCGTTGCAGTGGAAGGAAAAGATGCCGGCAAGGTCGTGAAGGACGCGCTTTCTGGCGGGCTGATGATCTTGACGGCAAAAGACAAGGTGCGTATGCTGCCGCCGCTCACCATCACTTATGAGGAGCTTGACGAGGGTCTTGCGATTTTTAAAAACGCACTGGCTTGATTTTTTGGATGGATTTGGAGAGGTGCTTGTGGCCGTTGAAAAAACGCGGATTTGCTTGAAAAGACGCGTGAAATTGGCGGAAAAAGCGCATAAAATTAGCCGAAGGGCACTGCTTGAAAACGATTAGCGGGGAAAGTGATGGCTGGATCAAAAAGTGAAGTTTTGCTCGAAAAAACGCCGATTGAAAAGCACGGATTTCATTCAAAAAAGCTTTGCCCTGATTTTTCGAAAGCGGAATAAAAGAACCTTGATTTGCACATAAATATATTACGACATCGAGCGTTGCTTTAAGGGGAGCAAAAGGGATGTGGGGTAATGGTTTATGGCCAATAAGGTTGAAATTTGTGGTGTTAACACTTCTAGTCTGCCGCGTTACAAGGACAAGGAGATGCAGGAGATGCTTAAAGCCATAAAGGCTGGTGACAGTGAGGTCAGAGACGAGTTCATAAGGGGGAATTTGAGGCTTGTATTGAGCGTGATCCAGAAGTTTTCGGGACGAGGGGAAAATCCGGACGATCTTTTTCAGGTGGGGTGCGTAGGATTGATTAAAGCGTTGGACAATTTCGATATGTCCCATGGCGTGAAATTCAGCACTTATGCTGTACCGATGATCATCGGGGAGGTCAGGCGGTATCTTAGGGACAATAACAGCATCAGGGTTTCCCGGTCGATGCGGGATATGGCTTACAAAGCGCTGACCGCAAAGGAGAAGCTCAGCAGAAAGTTTCAGCGGGAAGCTACCGTGGAAGAGGTGGCGAAGGAACTGGACGTGAAGAAGGAAGATGTGGTGCTGGCACTGGATTCGATTCAAGATCCGATTTCGCTGTTTGAACCGGTTTTCAACGATGATGGCGATCCGCTGTATGTGATGGATCAGATCAGGGATATGAAAAATACCGATGCCAGGTGGATTGAAAATCTTTCCTTATCGGAGGCGATGAAAAAATTGTCGCCAAGGGAGCAACATATTCTGACAATGCGTTTCTTCGAGGGAAAGACGCAGATGGAGGTAGCAGACGAAATATCTATCAGCCAGGCGCAGGTGTCGCGCCTGGAGAAGAATGCGCTGAATTATATGAAAAAATACGTGTGAAAATGCACGGCAGGTTTTGCTAAATGGGTTATGGTGGTTGGTGAAAATTGATAGGAGGATTTTCGGTTAATGAGTAAGGGCGCTTGGCAGAGATTAGGGGGAAGAGCTTAGAAAAATAAAGCGGCGGCATTTGGTAAAAATTGATTGGTAAATATTAGGAAAATGAGACTGTGGAATTTGGCGGAGATTGCTTGGCAGAATTTGAAAAAAGTTGCGGCAATCGGCGCAGTTGCACGGTAGAGATTAAAAAAGGGCGGATAATTAGTAAACAGGATTTGTTTGCTGGTTGTGCCGCCCTTTTATCATGCATTTATTGACTCCCGTTAGGCGTTGGGATTTTTTTTCGATCCTTGTAAAGCATAGGTCTATTTGATGACTCCTGCCAAGCATTGAAATTTTCCAGAACTGCCATAAAGCGTCGATGCTCTCTTTAGAAGTTATCATAGAACGTTAGCACTCTTTTTTGGATTCCCATAAGGTTACCATCAGATTTTCCCAAACTGTGATTCTCTGAAAAACGCAAAAATCCGCTATCTATAGAGAATTCAGCGGACGCGTTGGAAAGAAAATGAGCAAAAAATGCCCTGGTTCGAGAAGGATTCTCTATTATTTTTGCAAAATAGGGTTTTCAGAGAAAAACACCCCTATTTTTCTCTGGTTCTTAAAAAAATTAGATGGTGTCAGAGAAAAAAGCCTGTATATGTATCGGATTATAAATGAAATTCCTTATTTTTCTCTGAAAATGTACCTCTTTTAAAAACTTCAGAGAAACGCTGTCAGGATGAGGGTACGATTCTTTGTTTGGCAGTCGGCTGGTTTTTAATGCTCCTGTAAAGAAATACGGACTCACTTTTTGTGGCTGACTTTTTTGCAAAATGGCAAATTCTGTTGTCATCGGTATCCCTAGGCTAGGATATGCTTCTCTTATGCAAAACGTGCTGGCAGGGGGTGCGAAATTGATGTATCATTAGAATGAGGGAAAAAGACAGAAAAAAAACAGGAGGCATGACAGAAAAACCAGAAAAAATGCCAAGAAGGATGATAGGGAGGAAAGAGCAATGACAGTCGATAAGGTTTTTGTCAACGGAAAGATCTATACGGAAAATCCGCAGATGCCGTGGGCGCAGGCGGTAGCGGTCGATGGAAAAAGGTTTGTCTATGTCGGCGATGACGCTGGCGCAAAAACGCTGGCGGCCGAGGCGGGCATTGAAGCCGTTGATTTACAGGGAAAAACGATTATTCCGGGGCTATTGGACGGACATACGCATCCAGCGACAGTTTCCAAGACATACTGGTATGTCAGAGGCCCGCGTACCCATGATAAGGATGAACTGCTGGCGAACATCAAAACTTATGCCGAAAAATATCCGAAGGAAGTGCGGCCGTATTTTTATTATGAAAGTTATTTTACCGAAACCTTTGGTACACAAGGGCCGAGGAAGGAATGGCTGGATGAAATCATCAGCGATCGTCCGGCAAGAATCCAGGATTTCGGCGATCATGCGTGCTGGTATAACTCTATCGCACTGGATATGTTAAAGGGAGAGGACGGAAAACCGCATAGTGAAAGTCCGATCGGAATACCGGAGTTCAAACAGGATGAAAACGGGGAATATACCGGTTGGGCGTTGGAGTCGATCTGTGAAGGCGATGTAGGGATTTTTGAGAAAATCGGCTGGAAGCCGGAGACTGTTATGAACGATAAAATGTCAAAGCCTTTATTTGATTATTTCAGGCAGTATGGCATTATGTGCATGATGGACGGCATTACGGAGGGGGAAGATAATTTCCGCTATATTTACGAGCTGGATCAAGCGGGAAAGCTGGATATGTACTATGAAGCGACGTCTATTATGAGTGAGACAGGTGATTTGGAGCAGGCAATTGCTACACTGCGGGATTGGCAGGAAAAATTTACGACAGAACATATCCGCTGCAATACTGTTAAGTTTTTTATCGACGGCACGAATGAAATGGGTGATTGCTTCAGCACACAGCCGTTTGCCAATGACCCGAGCGGAAAAAATTATGGTCATGCATATGCTACAATGGAGGAAATGCGGGATGTGATGGTACGCCTGAATAAAGAACGCATTGATTTTCATGTGCATACGATCTGTGACGGTGCGTTCCGCCTGATGTGCGATGCGGTAGAAGCCGCACAGAAGATCTGCGGCGATGATTGGTGCATCAAGGTAACGCTGGCGCATTGTGAAATCATTCATCCAGATGATATCCACCGCGTAAAAGAGTTGGAAATCTATATTGATTATAGCGCTCACTGGGCGGGTGGTTATTTCGGTGAAGGCGCAAAGGCTTTTCTGGGCGAGGAACGCTGGAACACGATGCACGATTTTACGAAGGTGATTGCGGCCGGAGGCAAGGTGGGATTTTCCAGTGACGTGTTCAGTTATCAGGAAGCAGTCAGGGCAAATCCGATGATCGGAATGCAGATCGCGATGACGAGGATCGATCCGAGCGTGCCGTTAGATCCGAAGCGCTATCCGGGCAGTGTCAGGCCGCCGCTGGATGGAAAGCTGACCATTGAACAGCTTATCCACGGGTATACGGTGATCAATGCGGAACGGATGCGGCTGGATGATAAGATGGGTTCGATCGAAGCTGGAAAACTGGCAAATTTCATCGTATTTGAAGAAGACATTTTTGACAAGGCGCATAACGATCCGGAGCATTTTGGTGAAATCGAACCAGTCTGCACGTTCTTTGAAGGCGAGGAAAAGCATTATATTTCCACCTTGCACAAAGAAGATATATAAAAAAGACATACAACTCCTCCCAAATTAACTGAATTTATAAGTTTTCCTAATCGACTGCCAGAAGAACCAGTACAAAAAGCAGTCGATTTTTTTCGTTTATTTGATATAATAGAAAAAGTGCGCTGTTTTGTGCGAATTCAGGAAGCTCGTTGACAACCGAACCTTTCGCTTTGTGCAGGTTCAGGAAGCTTGTTGACAACCGAACCTTTCGCTTTGTGCAGGTTCAGGAAGCTTGTTGACAACTGAGCCTTTCGCTTTGCGTAGGTTCAGGAAGGAGTATTGGCAATTTGACCTTCGGTTTCGTGCCGCTTTGCGCAGGTTCATGTGAACTTTGTGTTGCGCGCTGATCGTGCAGCACTCGCAGGAAATTCATGATGGCCGGATTTTCATATTTGCAGTGCCCCAGAGCATAAACGATTCGTGTCGATTTGCATATCAGATCCGCCTTGCTTTGCGCACAGGTGCATTTTTGCAGGATAAACACCAAACCCACAAAAAAATATGGTAAAATCTGATGAAAGGAGCAGGACATGATATTCGAGAAACCTGAAAAATTTGAAATCAGTGAACATATGATACCGCCCCAGATGAGCATTACTATCGACGACGCTAAGGCGATAGCGAAGACTTTCAGCGATCTGCGGATGCGTTACCATGCGGCCATCCGGGAGGTAAGCACGAAGCTGGAAGTGCTGGACAATGAGTACAGCTTAAAGCATGATTATAATCCCATTCATCATATTCAGTGCCGGATCAAGACCATTGACAGCATTGCAGAAAAGATACAGCGGAAAGGCTGGCCGATGGAAATTGAGTCAATTTACAAAGTTATGGATTTTGCAGGTGTGCGGGTCGTATGCAATTATATCGACGATATCTATGCGGTAGAAAGCAGCTTGCTCAGACAGGATGATATGAAGCTGATCAGGCGAAAGGATTATATTAAGAATCCAAAGGAAAGCGGATACAGAAGTCTTCATCTCATCGTAGAGGTGCCGATTTTTCTTTCGGACAGGACGTATCATATGCCCGTTGAAATCCAGATCCGGACGATTGCCATGGATACCTGGGCGAGCTTGGAGCATGAGCTGAAATATAAACGGGCGGAAGAGATGCCGGAGGAAGTGTTACAGGAATTGAAGGCTTGCGCGAAGTCGATGACGGAGATCGACGCCACCATGCAGCGGATACATAGGATGTTTTAAGCGCGGGGTTTTCGGGAATAAACATAGATGAAGGATGATAAAGGAGATTGTTTCATGAAGAAAAAGTTATTTGTTTCGGGGCTTTGCATTTTTGCGATGCTGGGGCTTGCAGCATGCAGCTCTGCAAACCTGTCGTACGATTCATATGATCTGGATGAGTATTTAAAAGTCGGCGATTATAAGGGTTTGGAAACTGCGGGGTATACCATCTCGGTAACGGAAGAGGAAATCGATGCGCAGATACAGAGCGAGTTGCAGGCGGCTGCCACGACGGAAAAGCTTGCGGATGATGCTGAAATAGCGGAAGGCGATACGGTTAATATCGATTATGTCGGGAAAATAGACGGGAAAAAGTTTGACGGTGGTTCTGCGGAAGGCTATGACCTGACCATCGGGAGCGGTGCGTTTATCGATGGGTTCGAAACAGGTCTGATCGGAAAGAAGATCGGAGAGAAGACGACGCTTTCCTTGACTTTCCCGGCGGATTACCAGCAGGCTGACCTGCAAGGAAAAGATGTGGAATTTACCGTGACGATCAATTCTGCGACGAGGGAAACGCTGCCGACGTACGATTTGGACTATGTACAGAATACCACTGACTACGATACGATAGAAGAATATGAAGCAGCGGTGAAAGAAAAGCTTGCTGCGAACAAGGAATCGGAAGCGATCACCACGCAGCAGACGGAGCTGTGGTCCAAGGCGCTGGATAATACAGAGGTGAAGAAATATCCTGAAAAAGAATTGGACTATTATATTCAGTTTAACAGCGACCAAATGGATGAGATGGCAAAATCGTACGGCATGAGCCGCGAAGACCTTTTGGCAAGTTATAATTTCGGCGATGAAGAAGAGTTTGCGGCGGTCAATGAGGACAGCAGCAAGCTGCGGGTGAAGCAGGAAATGCTGATCGAGTATATCGCTGACAAGGAAGGCCTGGACTATACGCAAAAAGAAAAGAAAAAACTCATCAAGGAATTCGAAGCGAGCGGGTATGATGATAAGTCGATCAAGCAACAGACGGGACGGGATATGGACGACTATGTCCGCATCGAGCTGCTTTATCAGAAGGTCTTGGATTTCCTCTTGGAAAATGCAGAGATAACGGAAGCCTCGGCGTCTGGAGCGGAAGCGGAGTAACGCAGCGCCAAAAACTTTCCGGCAAATTGCGCCAGGATAGAATATTCTATTGAAAAAGCCCGTATGATATGATAAATTTAATACATTGGTTTTATCTTCCTGTCCTGCGAGAATCCGCAGCGACAGGAAAAAACCGTGATTCTCTGGAGAGTCTCAAAAAAGAGCGCCGAAGGTGTACGCACGGGATTAGCCCGCGGATCTGATATCCTGTGTAATCTCTCAGGCAAAAGGACAGAGCAGATCATTTATCATGCAGGAATTGTTTTAAAACGATATGATGACCTGTCCCGGATGTCTTGCTGGCATTCGGGAATTATAACAAAGTACGCTGCTGGTTCAAAGCTGGCGGGATGAGTTTTGTTTGATTATTTGTGTCCTCTCCGGAAAGTCGAGTTTATCGGCTTTTTTTTTAATACCGCGGGAAGTATGATTTATATTTTTTAGGAGAAGGAGAAATTTAGAAATGGAAAAATTCACAGCATTCCTCGAATGGATCGATGGGCTTGTATGGGGCGTTCCGCTCATCGTGCTTATCATGGGTACCGGGATCTATTTGACGATCCGGCTGGGCGTGCTTCAATTCAGGAAGCTCGGAAAAGCATTGAAGTACATGGTTCGCAATGAAGCGGATGGTGCAGGCGAAGTAACCAGCTTTGGCGCTTTATGTACTGCATTGGCGGCGACGATCGGTACGGGGAATATCGTCGGCGTTGCCACTGCTGTTATTGCAGGTGGACCGGGGGCTTTGTTCTGGATGGTGCTGGCGGCTTGCTTCGGTATGGCCACCAAGTATTCGGAAGGATTGCTTGCCGTTAAGTACCGGGTTTCTAAAGAAGATGGAAGGTTTATCGGCGGACCGTTTTATTATATCGAAAACGGTATGGGGAAAGGTTGGAAATGGCTTGCAAAGCTGTTTGCGTTCTTTGCATGCGGAGCGGGTCTTTTGGGAATCGGTACGATTACGCAGGTAAACGGCATTGCCTCGGCGACCAAAAACTTTTTTGACCCCAATGATATGCATACGGTGAGCATTTTTGGAACGGATTATTCATGGGCGGTGGTGATTACGGCCATCGTAGTCGCTGTGCTGGCAGCTTTGGTCATTATCGGCGGGATTCAGCGAATTGCGAGTGTATCCTCTGTCATCGTTCCGTTTATGGCGGTGGCTTATGTCGGGATATCCGTTGTGATTTTGATTTATAATATCGAGAAAATTCCGGCTGCGGTTTCGGAGATTTTCGCCAGTGCGTTCGGTCTTCGGGCAGCATCTGGCGGTGCGCTTGGCGCGCTGATGCTGGCGATGCAAAAGGGCGTTGCCAGGGGTATTTTCTCGAATGAATCCGGCCTTGGAAGCGCGCCGATCGCAGCGGCTGCTGCCCGG
Organism: uncultured Eubacteriales bacterium; assembly: GCA_910585135.1. Taxonomy (GTDB): domain Bacteria; phylum Bacillota; class Clostridia; order Peptostreptococcales; family Anaerovoracaceae; genus Lentihominibacter. The sequence goes on along the minus strand of CAJUEB010000008.1, from coordinate 6,234 downwards.
ACGAAAGAGCCGGTAAGACAGGGACTCGTTTCGATGACGGGGACATTCTTTGATACGGTTATCATCTGTACGATGACGGGTCTTACGATCATGGTATCGGGTGCATATGATTATTCCATCGCCAATGGCCTTGATGGGGTCAACGTTACGGCAGTCGCATTTGGCGATGGCCTTCCGTGGGCGCCTCAGATCGGAAGCGCAGTTCTCATGGTGGCGCTGGCGTTCTTCGCATTTACGACGATCCTCGGCTGGGATTACTACAGTGAAAGAAGCCTGGAATACCTGTCGGGCGGGAATATGAAGGCTGTTAAGATATTCAGGTGGTTCTACATCCTGGCCGTACTGATCGGTCCGTTCCTGACGCTGTCTGCCGTATGGACGATCGCTGATATCTTCAATGCGTGCATGGCGGCGCCGAACCTGATCGCACTGCTTGCGCTAAGCGGTGTGATTGCGGCGGAAACCAGGAGCTATTTCAAGCGGCTTGATTCCGGCCAGATCAAAGGGTAGCGGGGATGTATGCTTGTAACCTTATCATTTCATATTAAAATTACGACGGTCCCGTTTCATCGGATTTGATCCGATGTTGCGGGACTTTTTTCGTTGTCATGCTCCTTTGGTAATCGTGCGGATTTTTTTGATGCGGGAAATTTTTCGATATGTCCTGTTTGATGGCATCCGCTTTCCTGGCGTGCGGGACTTCTTTGTTTTCCTGTCATAAAAAAGACAAGCAGGCATATATATTAGAAACGAGAGAAAAGGAGGATCGCAGATGCTGAATACGGAGGATATCAGGAACAAGGAGGTCATCAACATTTATGATGGAAAGAGCATGGGATTCGTATGCGACATTGAAATAAACTTAAAGGAAGGTAGGATTGACGGGATTGTACTGCCGGGAGATAAGGGATTCATGAAGCTGTTTGGCAGGGAGACGAGCGATTTTGTAATCAAATGGAAGCATGTGAAGACGATCGGGGAGGATGTGATCCTGGTAGACGTGCCGCCGATTATCGATTGAGTGATGTACCTGACAAATAGATTTTCATCATGGCTTGCGCTGAAACGAAGTGAGAGGTGCGTGGTTTTCATTATTCTGATGAAAACATAAATTCCCGCCATGAAAAACACAAATTTTTGCTAGGACTTGGCAAAAACCACAATATGTAGTACAATTAATAATTGTTATCATTTCTTCATAAAATATATTGATATCCGGTAAGGAGGTTTCCCGATGAGATGCCCATATTGTGAAAACGAGGATAGTAAAGTTATTGATTCAAGACATACTGAGGATGGACATGCCATAAGGAGAAGAAGAGAATGTGAAGCCTGCGGAAGGCGTTTTACCACCTATGAGAAGGTGGAGGAAATGATTCTGATGGTGATCAAAAAGGATGGCAGCCGTCAGGCATTTGACCGCAGCAAGCTGCTGAACGGTATTATAAGAGCTTGTGAAAAGCGTCCCGTTTCCTTGACGGAAATGGAAAAAATCGTGGAAGAAATCGAGCGCGGTCTCAACAACATGATGGAAAAGGAAGTGGAAAGCACCTTCATCGGAGAGCTTGTCATGGAGCGCCTCAAGGAGCTGGACGAAGTGGCCTATGTGCGCTTTGCATCGGTGTACAGGCAGTTTACCGACATTAATACGTTTGTGGCAGAAATCGAAAAATTACTTGTGAACAAAAAATAAAAGAAGTGAGGAAATCCGGGATGAAGGATATGTTAAGAATTGCGATCGACGGGCCGAGCGGTGCAGGCAAAAGCACCATCGCCAAGGAAGTGGCAAAGAAACTGGGGATCGATTATATCGATACGGGCGCGATGTACCGCGCCGTGGGATACAAGATGAAGCGGGACGGCATCGCTGCGGATGATGAAGCAGCGCTTCGCGCCATGCTGGACGATACGGATATCGATTTTGTCCGCGGGGATATTATTCTGGATGGGGCTGTTGTCAATGATGTGATCAGGACGTCAGAGATTTCGAAGATGGCGTCAGTCTGTTCGGCGCTCCTGCCGGTGCGGGAGAAGCTGGTGGAGATCCAGCGCGGCATGGGCAGCAGGAAGAGCGTGATCATGGACGGCAGGGATATCGCAACGAATGTGTTAAAGGATGCGGAATACAAGTTTTTCCTGACCGCTTCGGCTGCGGAGCGGGCGGAGCGCCGTCATAAGGAGCTTTGCGAAAAAGGAGAGACGATAACCTTTGAAGCGGTTTTAAACGATATCGAAAAGCGGGATCATAACGATATGACCAGGAAGCTCAATCCGCTGCGAAAAGCGGAGGATGCGATAGAAGTAGACACGACAGGACTTTCAATTGAAGAAGTAGTAGCATTCGTATTAAAGGAGATCAGATAAATGGCGACAGTCAGACCATTTCGGGCGATAAGGCCGAACAAGGAATTTGCACAGAAGGTAATTTCGCTGCCATACGATGTGATGAACAGGGAAGAAGCGGCGGAAATGGCAGCAGGGAATCCGTATAGCTTTTTGCATATATGCAGGGCTGAGATCGACCTGCCGGAGCAGGAAAACCCGTATCATGAATCAGTCTATGAGAAGGCGAAGGAAAATATCGGGCGTTATTTGCAGGAGGGCGTTTTTATCCAGGAGGAGCGGCCAGCCCTCTATCTGTACAGGCAGATCATGGACGGCCGTGTGCAGACCGGGATCGTAGCCTGCGTGTCTGTCGATGAATATCGGGATAATATCATCAAAAAACACGAATTCACGCGAGTGGAAAAGGAGCTGGACAGGATCAATCATTTTGATGTCTGCGACGCCAATACAGAACCTGTATTTTTAACGTATCGCGATGATAAGCGGATCAGGAGTATCCTGGAAGGGTTCGCGGCGGCAAACGAACCTGTATATGATGTAACAGCGGCGGATGGCATCCGTCATATCCTCTGGGTGATGGACGATGAAGCACTTGTGGCGGGACTGGTCTCGCTGTTTGGCGAGCTTTCCGCGCTTTACATAGCGGATGGACACCACAGAAGCGCATCGGCGTGCAAGGTGGGGATGAAGCGGCGCGAAGAGCATCCCGATTATACGGGGGAAGAAGAATTTAATTTCTTTATGGCGGCAATTTTCCCTGACAATGATTTGAAGATATTTGATTACAACAGGGTCGTAAAAGATCTGAACGGCAATAGCGTCCAGGCGTTTCTGGCAAAGATCCGCAAGGCTGGTTTTGCGGTGGAAGAGATGGGGGAAGAAATCTATTATCCAGAAAGGAAACACGTTTTTTCCATGTATTTGGATGGCAGGTGGTATAAGCTTACTGCCGCAGATGAGATGATCCCTGACCATGTGATCGATTCTCTTGATGTCTCTATCCTGCAAAATAACCTGCTTGCACCGATTTTGGGGGTTGCTGACCCGCGAAACGACCAGCGGATCGATTTTGTGGGCGGTATCCGGGGGCTTGCGGAGCTGAAAAAAAGGGCTGACAGCGATATGAAGGTGGCGTTTGCGGTCTATCCTGTGGATATCACGGATCTGCTTGCGGTGGCGGACAACGATATGGTGATGCCGCCAAAATCGACTTGGTTTGAACCGAAGCTTGCGAGCGGTCTTTTCCTTCACAGCTTGAAATGAGCATGATCTGGGATCAGTACGGTCGGAAATAAGAACGATTTGGGATCGACGCGGTTCGAAAACAGCATGGCCTGAAACAGGCGCGGCCTGAAATCAGCGAATGCGATAAATACGGTATAAGACTCCTTTGCATGGAGAAAATATCATGCAGGGGAGTCGTTTTATTTTATGAGGGAAATATTGTTTTGGTATTTCTGTTTGTTTAAGATGTTCGGCGAACATCCTGGGATCCGCTCCGAATGATCTGTAAATATTTGGGGCAGATCGGTTGCAGGCAGCCTGGCTATGAGGCGGCTTGCACTGGGTCGTTTGGATTGCGAGGGAGGCAGTGATGGAGCTAGAAAAGAAAAACATGAAACGGATTATGATCTTCCTGGGCGCATTGATCGTTGCGCTCGTGCTTCGCCTTGCTTATATCCAGCTTGCAGGCGGCGAGGAGCTTTCCGCCGCTACCAGGGCGCAGTCCTTGATTTCCCTGGAAGGAAGCAACACCAGGGGCATTATTTATGATAAAAACGGTGCGGCGCTCGTGGCGGATCAAAAGCATTTTGTGTACATCATCAAAGAAGCGGATTTTGATCAAAAGGCAGCCGGGTTGTTAGCGCAGATCGATGCGCAGGAGGTCAGCAGTGACAATAAAGGATATTATGTATATTCTTCGCAGGATTACGACAAAAAAATCGGTCAGGCGCTTATTGAGCAGCACCATGCGTACATTTTACAGGCCTCGTCCCGGTATAGCGAGAACCAGCTTGCGCCTCATTTGATCGGATATGTCAACAGGCAGGATGCTTCCGGGGCGGCGGGCCTTGAATTGATGTATGATAAACAGCTTTCCGGACTCAACAGGAGGATCTATGCGGTGGCAGATGTAAAGGGCAATATCCTGCCGGGCAGGGGGCTGATCATCACCTCGGATGATGAAAAGGATTCCTATGTTAAGGAAGGAATCAGGACTACGGTCGATAAGCAGCTGCAAAACGCGGTAGAAGAGATTATTGATGAAAGCGGCAAGGATTGTGCTGTCGTCGTGCTGGACAGCCGCAGCGGGGGCGTGGCGGCGATGGCCTGCACGCCTGATTTTGACCCCAATCATGTCGATGAATACATGGAAAGCGCAGGAAATGAATTGATGAACAAGGCGACGCAAGGGGAATATGCGCCCGGATCGGTGTTTAAAATCGTCGTTGCGGCGGCAGCTTTAGAGGCGGGCATTGATTTAAACCAATCATTTTTTTGCGGCGGCACGGTACAGGCCGGAACTTTGTCCATCGGCTGCGAAACGGGCGGAGCGACAGGGCATGGGGAAATCACGTTTTCGGATGCCTTTGCCCAGTCGTGCAACAGCTACTTTGTCCAGCTAGGGCAGGAAGTCGGAGCGGATGCCATTATCGAAACAGCAGCGTCCATGGGACTTGGAAAGAATGCGCTTGACGGATATCCGCAGGCGAGCAAAGGGCATTTGATGACAAAGCAGGAACGGTACGGGGACGCGATCGGAAATCTTTCGATCGGGCAGGGACAAACGCTGGTGACGCCGCTACAGATCGCAGCCATGACCAACGTGATCGCAAACGGGGGGAACGATCCGGGCGTTCATCTTTTGATGGAGGAGGAAAAAGCGCAGAACCAGGTGTTATCGCAGCAAACAGCATCGCAGATTGGCGATATGATGGAGATGGTATGCGAAAAAGGCACGGCGAAAAATCTTGGCTTGATGGGTGCGGATGGGAAACCCAGGGCTGCGGTCAAGACGGGAACGGCTGAGTATGGGGCAAAAGAAGACGGCAAGACGCATGGCTGGATTACGGGCTATACGCCTTGTGAAGAACCGGAATATACGATTACCGTATTGGTGGAGGGCGGTGCGTCAGGTGCAGGTTCTGCCGGTCCTGTTTTTCAGAAGATCGTTGAATACCTGGAGGACTCGGGCAGCTACAGCATGCCGACGCTGGCATAAGGAGGACAATGCGCGCCGCCCGCTTATGTCGTGTTTTGCATCCATAATCGGTTCCGCAGCTTTTCCAGCGCCTTTTTTTCGATTCGCGAGACATAGGAGCGGCTGATCCCCAGATAAGCAGCGACTTCCCGCTGCGTCCTTGGCATTGTCCCCAGGATGCCGTAGCGGTGAATGAGGACTTTCTTTTCCCGTTCTGTCAAAACCTGGTCCAGGGCTTTGATCATATGCTGCACCTGTATTTTCATATTGATGTCATCGATGATGGCATCCGGTTCTGTCCCTAAAATATCGTTAAGGCTGATTTCGTTTCCGTCTTTATCCATGCCGATGGGCAGGTTGATGGATACCTCAGATGTGATTTTTTTGGATGAGCGTATGCTCATCAGGATTTCGTTCTCGATGCACCTTGCGGCATAAGTCGCAAGCCGTGTGGCCTTATCGCTGCTATAAGTGTTTACTGCCTTGATGAGGCCGATCGTTCCGATCGATATGAAGTCGTCCATCGTGTGGCTTTGGGACGTATATTTTTTCGCCACGTGGGCTACCAGCCTCAGATTTCGTTCAATGAGGATTTTTTTCGCTTCCTCGTCTCCACTTTCGTATTTGTCAATATAATATTTCTCTTCCTTTTCGGTCAGTGGTTTCGGAAATGAAACGCTCATGTA
>CAJUEB010000007.1 GCA_910585135.1 uncultured Eubacteriales bacterium | reverse complement strand
CAATATAATTCACATTATCCATTTCCTTTATATGGCGTTTAATTGTTTTAGAACTAACTCCTAATGCAATTGCTATTTTCTCCGTACTAATTTTGCTGTCTTCACGAATCATGTTCACAATCTGAGCATCTAACTTGTCTTGAGGGACATCTTGAGGGACATCTTGAGGGACATCTTGAGGGACATCGTAGTTCAGGTTCGGCATCACAACAGTAAACTGATATCTGTCTGAGCGGAATGATGGTCTTTTGCTCTCATTATAATTTATTTGAAATTCATATCCACTGATAATCTTTCCAAAACCACTGCCTTTACGCTCCATATATCCAAGCCTATTGAATACATCTGCAAGAATCGGATTTCTTCTGGTTGAAGGCACTGTAAGCGGATCTCTATCCTGAATCATGGATCCATCTGGCATTCCTCCCGGAGAATATATTTCCATTCTGTCATCATATATGTCAATATGAACTTCACTGCCATTTACCAGGTAATCACGATGTGCCAACGCATTTACAAGTGCTTCGTGATAGCTTCGCTCTACATACTCCGGCATTTCTTCTCTTGAGTTCGCAGTCTTACGCCATTTCATTTTACAATTTCGTTTGATAAATGCTTCTCCATTTTCAATCAAAGAAATAACGCTGCCAGAATACTCTGCATCATCTAACGCATCGACTGCGCCACCACTTTTATTTAATCCATTCCACCTTGTACAAAATAATCTTGAACAAAGAATCGGGCTTTCATCAGCAAATAACGCCCCTGCATTTGTTAATTCTCCCTGTTCATTTACGAGTCCAAAAGAAATCAAGTCTTTACCATCAAAGCTACTCCCAGTCCATTTTTTATATCTTTCTTTTAGCTTTGAAAATGCATAATCTTCTACCTTATAGGCGGAATTCTGTAAATCATATGATGTATTTTTCCCTCTAAGAACAAGACGCTTCAATTCAGTTGAAGTTGCTTTTACACTTTCATTCCCAACACGAATAAAAGCTTCTAGTACGCCATCTGCCGAATAATAATATGGAGTTTCGTCACCCTTACATACATCAAGTATGACCAAAACCTTCCCATCTTCGGTTCTATGAAATCTAAGCTTAAACTCCGGTATTGGATCAAGTTTTGTCTTAATTGCTTCACTAATCTTTTCTGCATCGCTTTCCGGGTCGTCAAGCCCGACAATCTGATCGTCATCAGAAATACCAAAAATCAAAGCACCACCAAATGTATTTGCAAATGCACTTACGCTTTTACACCAGCTTTTTGGCTTCTTTTCTTCTAGCGCACGCTTTTTATCGTATTCAGTTGCTTCGCCAATTAAATCTTTTATATTCATGATAAACTTTCACTTTCTGTTTTAGTTATAGTCTATCTATAATTTCTAGTTTTCTTCATCAGTCACATCAGAACCGCTCTCCATTCATATGATTTGCTATTTCCTTTGCCAGTATGAGCGACACTATAAACTTACCTTCCCCATTAGAACTATTGAAGATAACATCAGCCATGCCATTTGCAAAATCTTTTTCTGATTTATATCCTGCTAAAACAATAAGGTCTTCTTTATCGTGTAATTAATATATTATTTCACTTAACACTTTTGCATTAGATTCTATTGCCAAAGCAATGCCTCCTGATCAGCATTTCCCGATCACATACGCCGGCGCCATCCGCTCATTCTTGCCAGTCGTGATGGTATCGCCTTGTGCAAATCTGCCATAAACGCCCGCAAACACCCCGTTATACACAAACAGCCTGGTCATGTTAATGAACGGGTGAACCTTTCCATCTCCAAACAGGAAATCCGCATTAAGCGTGCGGTACTGCTTACAGTATTCCTGACAGATGTAATCCTTTCCCCAGCAAGCATCCACTGCGCGCTGCCATTCCTGCCCGCTGCACTCAACCCCGGCATAAAGCCCCGCGCATCCGTAGGAATCCAGCGGTTTAAGCAGATAACCGTCTTTATCATTTAAAATCAGCCCACGGTCGCACTGCCCATCGGCCAGCAAAAAAGTTTTCGGAATATGTTTTTCTACAAAAGCAATTTCCTCTTCGCTTAAAAGCTTATACGTCTCCTCCCTGTGGAGCAGATAAAAGAGCCATTTATTATGAGGGATCTGAGTACAGAAAGACCCGGCCATAAAAATATTCCTGTCTGTCACCGCCTGAATCAGCGGCTGTACGCGATCAAAATCTTCCATGATATCGGTCGTTACAGCCCTGCGGTAGATCGCATCAATTCGATAGCCATCCGCTGCCGAAAGGCTGCTGCCGTCATAACGTAAATCCCGGATATCACAGATCCGGCACGGAATGCCCCGCTTCTCAAAACGTTTCGCAAAGCCTTCAAAATCTCCAAGCAAGGCTTTATCCAAAAAGTCCACGATCGCCACCTGCGGCTTTTCGATCCGCTTGTCATAAGTTCCGTAAAGACCCATAAAGCAATCGATCCAGCTCTCAAATAATTCGAAAGAACGCAAATCGTATTTTTTCTTCATATACTGATGCGTATAATTATCCTTGTAAAAACGGTCGTTCTGCGTATACTCATTCATCCCGCTCGTGCCGTCCGTATTGATCTCGCAAAATTTAAAATCCTCTGTATCTTCATCATAGAAAATATCAAAGCAAGCGATCGGCAACAGGCTGTCGTACCCGTTCGGAACTAAAATCAGCTCTTCCAATTCTTTGGAAAAAGGAAACAATTTCCGATACTCTGGCTGCTCCAGATAAGCCCGGATAACCTTCGTGACGATTCCATAAGTCATGGTGACGATCTCTTGAAAATGCTTGATGGTTTTCTCTTCATAAGTCTTGGGAATATGAATCCCATGGGAAAAGAAACGTTCTCCATCCCAAAAATTTGAATTCTTATAATTTTCCTCGATACGCAAAGCGCCCCTGCGGTTTTCCTCCTCATGTGCTTTGAAATGCTCAATATATTCAGCCTGTATTTTCTTTGATAACGCCGTCATGCAGTTTTCCCCTCCTGCTTTCTTAAAATCTCAAAGAACGGGTTCAGATAGCTTTGTTCCTTTACAGAAAGAGCTTGCCTTCCACGTTCCAGCACATTCTGCACGATAGCGAGTGCAGGCGCACCGTAAATTTCACCCTGCCAGCCATTTTTCATTAAGCTGGCCTCTGCTGCTTTGATATCAGCAATTTGCAAATGGCGCTCGCGGATAAACCGCTGAACGTCTTCCGTAAAAGAGTCATTATACAAAAGGCCCTTGATCAATGCCGCATATGCAAAGATGCGCGCAGGCCCTGCAGAATCAGCACCCCGTATTTCGATGTATTGTTTCAACCGCACATCGGGAAAAAACATAGATATGATATGTTCGATCATCGGCTCATCCAGTACGCGGCTCGTAAACAGCTCAGCCGTCGCCGTCATGCCAACAGCCGTATCCTTCCCGTCGATCGGCAAAAAAATAGGCGTCGCATTCCATAGATACCGGGCGTAATCCCGAAACCCATAATCTGTTTTCAGCACATCTGGAATAATTCCGGAACGGTCAGGATCGACATTATTCCAGATTTCCGTCCGTTTTAACATCTGATGATTATCCTCGCCTTCAAAATGCGGCGTATGATCCATCAGCAACTTAAAAACCGGCATCATCACATAAGCGAGCTGGATTTTCTTTCGAAAGTCCTCTTCGGAATGATAATCCACCGCCACTTGTACAGAGCCAGTTCCCCGCATCATATTCTTTCCCATCGTTCCCGTTGATTGAAAATGGCGGTTCATGATCTTGTACCGCTCTTTCGGAATGATTTCCAAATTTTCTACAAGAGAAACAGGCTGATAGCCTTCTGTAACATAAGTATAACCAAAAGAATCAAGCGTCTGTTTCAATGCACCGCAAAATTTTTCGTAAATTTGCTCAATCGCAGAAATTTCAGCTTGGGGGCGGATGCTGATTTCCACCTGCGCCGCTGGCTCAAGCGTGATGATGAATTTTTCTGTAGCAAATCCCAAACAATTTTTGCCGCCTTCTCCGCTGATCAAGCGGCAGCCCGGATAAGCCTTCGCCAGCGCCAGCAATACTTGTCCAATGCCTTTGTTGCCGTAATAAGAAATGGTTTCCTTTGTTTCAGGATGAATGACAAAATGCTCGATTTCGATTCCAATAGAATTCTGCCGCACATCCTTACAACCTCTTCGGAAATAATCTTCCAATCTATTAAAATTTTCCTGCTGCTCCATCTTGCTTCCCTATTCTCTCTCCAATCTTATGAAAGACCCGGCTATTGTTCCTTTATAAACCGCCATAGGTTCAGTATTATTCTGTCGTACTCAATATTTCTTTATTCTTTTCTACCTGGCTCACTTTCATTTTTGCCGCATCTTCAGGATCGACATTTTCCTTCAAAGCCAAAATCGTTGGTCCAAGATAAACGGTATCCAGCACTTCGCCATCCAGATAGACCTTGCTGTACTCGGTGAAATTTTCACCTTTGATATAATAATCTTCCCCAATTTGAACAATTTCATTGATCTTGATTTCCCGCACACCCATTTTGAGATCGGTAGCCTTGTATGGGTTTCTTCCGCCATAGATATAATGCTTTCCATAAAGCATGTCATAGGAAAGCGCCCTCAGGTTAGTGCGATAATAAGTATCGTTTTCATAATTCTGATGATACTTCGTCATCATTCCTGCGGATATATCAAGCCTTTTAAGAACCTCCGCCGTAAGCTCATAGGTCGTCAAATCCCTGTCCCTTTTCTTCATGCCGAAATTATCCCAGATCACATAGCGCGTTTTGTACAGCTCATCAGCCGTAACATTTTCTTCTATATTGTCCAGTGCCGGCAAATGATCGCCATACATGACCAGAATAATGTCTTCATCGTAATTCTGCAAGGTTTCCGTCAGCTCTTTCACGAATAAATCCATCTCATAGATCTGGTTCGCATAATACTCATACGCCCACTTCTGTTCTTCCGATACGGACTGCGTGACCGTAACCGCAGGCGAATCGATAAGCATCTCCGAAGGATACTTCCCGTGGCCCTGCACGGATATCGTATAGATATAGTCAGACCCTTCTGTGCTGTTTAACGCATCCAGGATCTGCTCGATCAAAATACCATCCTTCGCCCAGTTCTTCGGTGTCTTCATCACGTTGTTCATATATTCAATGCTGGTAAAGGTATCAAATCCCATATTGGCAAATACCTTATTCCGGCCGTAAAATGCCCCGCGGTGGTTATGAATGGCGTGCGCAGTATATCCCAGAGTCTTCAAATCGTAAGGCGTACTTTCAACCGTCACATCTTTCAAAATGCTCTTATACGGATATTCTCCCGGGCCGAAAAACTTCACACTGATGCCAGTCATTACTTCAAACTCTATGTTCGCAGTCCCTGCACCTACCGCCGGAACTGTCAGGCGGCCGGAAGAATACTCCTTCATGAGCTGCCTGTAATGTGGAATTGGATCTTTATCAAACTGAACATTCTCCAGCATAAGCGGATCCATAAATGACTCGAGCTGCAAAAACAGGATATTCGGTTTTGCAGCTACATCTGTATCATCATCCTCGCCTGGCGTATAGATGTTATCCTCCCCCAGCTCGCCGCCTTTAAAAATCTTTTCGATCGTTTCTTCCGAATAGTCGTCCGGCTTGCTGATTCCTGTGCTTACCCATGTTACCAGGAAGCTGTACGGAACGCCATTGTCACGATAACCGTAAGGCAGGTTTCCAAAAAAAGTATCCAATATGCCGACGCGCATTCCCGCCTGCACGATTCCAAAAGTTCCCACGATTATGATGAGGATCGTCGCGATCGCCCGTTTATAATTCACTTTTTCCGTCAGCTTTGATGTCTTCGTATAAAGGAGAATGAAGCTTACCACCAAAGCCACAGCAATTACGACCGCGATAATGATAACTTTCGTGGAAAAATAATTGGTTACGATGGAAAGCCCGTCTTCCAGGCTACTCAGGTCATAAATCGTAAACGGGGTCAGCCGGTTAAGCAGGATCACACCATTGACAATGCCCAGCGCCAGCCAAACTAGGGAAAAAACACAGGTAAAGAAAACCCGCTTCCTAAATAATAGGGAAAGGGAAATCAGGGAAAGGATGATCAGCACATTGCAAAGAAACACCAATGGGCTTTGGAGCATAAATCCAAGACTGGCAATCAGCGAATGTCTTGCCAGCGTTTCAATAATTAAATTCAGCGCTATTGCAAAGAGAAACAACAGCGTTACATGATTTTTAAGATATTTATTACAGAAAGTTTTTAGCTTTTCCATATAATTTATCTCCTGCTGTAGATTGTCACTTCATTGGCGATCGCAGCAAATTCCTCTATGCTCAAGGTTTCTGCCCTGCGAACCGGATCGATATCAGCCTGGCCGAGTACCGGTTTTATATCATCCCTGGAAAGCCCGTTTACTCCCGTCAGGGAATTGAGCAGGGTTTTTCGTCTCTGTCCAAAGCCCGCCTTAATGCAAGAAAAAAAGATGCGCTCATCGATAAGCTCTACCGGGCGTTTTTCCCTAATGCAAAGCTTCAAAACCGCAGAATCCACCTTTGGCCTGGGGATGAAAACTTCCTTCGGCACAGACGCGACTTGCGTTACGGTACAATAGTACTGTACCGCCACTGAAATCGCGCCGTATATTTTGCCGCCCGGCTTTGCTTTAATGCGGTCGGCGACTTCCTTTTGCATCATGATCGTAATGCTGTCCGCAGCAACGCCCTTTTCCAAAATCCCCATGATGATCGGCGTCGTAATATAATAAGGAAGGTTTCCGATAATTTTCACACCACCGGCAAATGATCCTGCATCCCGTTCTGCGTCAATGATTTCATTAAGGTCTGTTTTCAATATATCCTGGTTGATCACCCTGATATTATCGTATTCCTGCAATGTTTCCGATAGAATGGGTATGAGCTTTTTATCGATCTCGATGGCAACTACCCTGGCACAAGCCTTGGCAGCCTCTGCTGTCAGCACCCCGATCCCAGGCCCGATTTCGATCACCAAATCGTCCGCCCCAATGTCTGCGCCTTCTACGATCCTCTCGATGACGCTTTTATCAGTGATAAAATTCTGCCCTAGGCTCTTGGAAAGCTGGAAATTATGGCGCTCTCTGATCTGCTGTATCGTGGATGGTGCGTATAATTTCATCTATATCTCCTGAAGAGCCTTATCCAGCTCCGCCTTTGTGATACCGAATTTATTGAGCTTTTGCAAAAAACGTTTACTGTTGCCCCAGCCAATGCCCAGCGCTTTCCCCAGCTTCTGCCTGCGCCCTGCTGCATCCGCATTTCCTGCAAGGCCTGCCTGGCGCAAATCCTCCATCGTAAAAACATCCGTATCCTGTTCGATGGAGTACCGCGCTTTTTCAAGCGCTTTTCTTATGCTTTCCGGCGCAGCGTTTTCTATGCCGATATCCCCGTCCCGCTGGGCATCCTTCCTGTCGAGAAAAGCTTCTTTTGCATTCGGGAATTTTTCTAAAATCCGCCTCCTTATCTGCTCTCCCGCATGGTCCGGGTCGGTGAATACGATAATGCCCTTTTCCTGGTATGCTTTTTCCAAAAGTCTCCAAGTATCTTTTGTTATACCATATCCATGTGTTTCTATTGTGACGGCATCGACACTTTTTTGAATCGCGGCGGTATCATCCCTGCCTTCTACGACGATAATCTCCTTTATTTTCATGTCTATCCCCTGCTCTCCTTCTGCCTGCTGGCTTTCTGGCTGCTATCCTTCTGCCTGTTATTCTTCCATGCCTTCCGTTGCATCCGTTGCTTCCGAGCCTTCCGGGGCATCTCCGGCGTTGGTGATTTCTTCCGGAAACATATACAGGTACTCCCCTGGTTTAATCAGCCGTAGCTGGTCGCGCGCCTGTTCTTCAAGGTTCGCCGGATCGTTGATATCCGTCAGTTCTTTCTCAAGGCGTTTCTTTTCTGCCTGAAGCTCCTTTTGCTGCTGCATGGCATCCCGCTGTTCCTTTTTTAAGGAAAGCACATTGATAATCGATACGGCAACGGCAATTATCACGCACACGGCGATCAGCCCCGTCACAAAACGCCGCCTGTTGCGGGCGCGCCTGATGGCCATTTTTCCCCTGGTTCTCTGGCTGGCAGCGTATTTTGCTTTTTCTTCTTCAAGCTTTCGCTCTGCCCGCCTTTTTTCAAGCCTTTGTCTTCTGGCCTCTTCGATATCGATGACCTGGCTGTTATTCTTAAATTCTTTGCTTCGTCGTTGTTTTCTCATAATGCGTTTATTATATCATGAATTACCTCTGTTTTGCTATTGGAATTCATGATTCAATAAATGCTTCCCTGCGGCAACGCCGTTAGAATGTATTGGCGTTCATTATACCATGGATTGCCTCATCCCACAGCATATTTTTGCATCCGGCAAAGGCCGGCATGTCTTAAACAGGCATATGCCCGCATAAAATTTTATTGATCCAATAAAAGAAAGCATCCCTCTGCGCTAGGCTTAAATCGGCAAAACGAAGCCAATACAAAGGATGATGCTTTCTACAGTCAACAAAATGCGGTTATTGCGCGATATCAATCGATATTAAGAATAGAAGCCTTAGAAAAATACTGCGCCGCCGTTTGGACTGATAAATTGCCCGCAGAAGAAATCGCCGTCATCAGATGCGACCAATAATGCTGTAGCCGCGATCTCTTCTACTTTCCCCAAACGCTTCAGCGGAATGTCTTTTTCCTTTTCAATCCACTCAGGCTCCATGTCTGCTAAAATCATATCCGTTTCAACAGGGCCAGGCGCAACGATATTTACATTGATTTCCGGCGCTAGCTCTAATGCCATGCACATCGTAAGCGAATTAATTCCGCCTTTTGACGCCGCATAATGACCGTAACAAGATCTGCCCTTCTTTGATAGCTCTGATGAAATGTTTATTATTTTGCCAACAGTTCCATCGGTTCTCGCTTTTATCAACGGGATGAAGTACTTACTGCTTAAAAACACCCCTCGCAAGTCCGTATTTACAACCCTGTCCCATTCTTCAACCTCCATATTTTCCACGGAAACTTCAAGGCCGATTGTTCCTGCATTATTCACAAGGATATTGACAGCTCCAAATTCCTCTTTCACAATAGCCGCCATATTTTTTACATCGTCTGCATTCCCTGCGTTTGCTTTTATTGCGATTGCTTTCACGCCATACTTTTCACATGCAGCGACGGTTTCGGCCGCTGCTTTTTCATTGGAAAGGTATGAAATCGCAATATGTGCGCCTTGTCTTGCAAACTCGACTGCAATTCCTTTTCCTATGCCCCTGCTTCCACCTGTGATTACGGCAACTCTGTTCTCCAATTTTTTCATAATCATGTCCTCCAAATCAAATATAATAAGGCGTGGATCTATATTCCCCACCGCTGACGATTAAATGACGGCCATTGAACGCTTTTCTTCCGGCATCGCTTGCCATATACAGTGCAGCTTCTGCAATTTCGCTAGGTTTTGCAATCCTTCCCATCGCGATATCATCCGCATACATTTGCCTCACTTCATCCAAAGAGATTCCTAAATCATTGGCATCAACGTTTAATTGTGGCGTATCGATTACGCCGGGAATTATCGTGCAAGCCATTATATCATCGTCCTTATATTCTTTCGCTAAATACTGCCCTAAAGCTACCAGCCCCGATTTTGATGAACCATAGCCTGTAGCGTTATTCCATCCGATCGTTCCAAAAAACGAACTGATTAATAGGATGGTTCCTCCACCGTTTTCCTTCATTTTAGGAATGGCGGCTTTGATGCAAGCGATATGTCCGGAAAGATTTATTTTTATTTGCGACCACCACTCTTTCCGATCGCTTTCTAAAAATGGCGCCATGCTCATTCCTGCTGCATTGCAGATTAAAACGTCAATGCCCTCCATGATCTCGATCGCATTTTCTACAACTTCCGTTGCAGTTTTCGCATTATCCAAGCTTCCCATAGAAGCCTTCGCCCCTGTTTTCTGTAAAACTCTTTCTACTTTTTCATTTAATATGCGCCCATTGATTACAATCCTGGCGCTTTCTGCTGCAAAAGCTTCTGCCATAGATGCGCCGATTCCCTGCGTACCTCCCGTAATCAATACTTTTTTATCTTTTAATTCTCTGTATTTCATTTTGCCCTCCTACTGTTCTTTCCCTGTAATGGATACTACCTGTGCCGAAGTATAAGTATCTTTGTCCGCAAGGAATAAAACTGTACTTGCAATCTGATCAAGATCAAAAGGTGTATTTGCAAATAATATATTTACCAACACATTTGCTGACGCCATTTCAACGCCAAAGCTTTTTCCGAAGCCATGCAGGGTATGCGCGGCGGCTGCATTTAAAATATGATCGTCTTTTTCTCTACTGTAATCTGATGACAATAAAATTATCTTGCCTTCTTTATTTTCAGCCATGATCGGCGCAACACTTTTGCATAAATTCGCTGCTCCTCCAAGAATTGTGTTTAATAAACCATCCCATTCCTCTGCGCTTGTTTCCTCAAATCCTTTTGTAATCGTATACCCGGCTGTGTTGAACAGCGCATTTATGTTATCGCTGGCTTTTATTGTTTCTACAGCTTTATCAACTGCAATCGCATCTTTGATATCAACTTTTATGTATTTGTCTAATATCTTGCCATCGCATTCATCTTTGATGTCAAAGCCGATCACCTTCCAGCCGCTCGCTTTAAACAGCTTAGAAACTGCCTTTCCCACTTTCCCTTCGCAACCTGCGATTAAAATCGTCTTACTCATCATCCATATTCTCCTTTTTTAAACTTTCTCTCTTTTCCCTCGGCCTGTAGTATACCAGATAGTAAAGCATGGCTACTGCCAAAATAATGCCGACAATCATTAGATCGCCCGGAGTCTGCGATGCAATGGCTACGCATAAGAAGCAAATGACTATGATAGATGGAATCGGAAATAACGGCATCTTAAATGGCCTGGTTAAATCTTTGCCTACGATTCTGCTTCTAATCGACCCGATTGCTATTAGCAGGTATACGACAGCAGCGCTCATTCCTCCAAATGTAATCATTGTTACGATATCCGATGCGAATACTAACGCGCAGTCAACGATAGCAATAATCAATGTCGCTACCCAAGGCACTTGGGATTTTCCAGAAACCTTCATTAACGCATTGTTGATTTTGTCCGGCCATAACCGATCTCGTCCGCCTGTCCACAGCACTCTTGCCATATAATTGATCAGCACAACATTGCATCCAAACGATGCGATAATGATGCCGATGTTGACGATGGTAGTGCCAACAGGCCCCAAATATGACTGAATTACATAGAGAAGAGGGGAATCTGCTGATAAAAATTCCCTGATATCAGGAGCGGCTACCATGGAAAATACGTCGCATGCGCCAACGAGAAGCAATGTCAGGAAAGCCGTTATGAATACCGCTTTTCCTACATTTCTGCATGAGCCTTTTGTCTCTTCTGAAAATCCGAGCGATGCGCCATATCCGTCGATGGCCGCACACATGATCCCCATTCCCATCAATACCGTTCCAAACGTGGCGGGTTCTAATGATTTTCCATCAGCGCTAAGAACTTGCGGGTTAAAAATGACTTCCGTTAAGCCCCGCTGCGGATTTGCAAAACAAACATATAGGAATATTACGATAACCACGAGCTGTAACACTAAGAACACCTGCGTTACTCTGTTGTTTGCGATGATCGAATTAAGTCCTATTAACAGTGCAACGATGATTGATAAGGCCGAGATCACACTTGTCGCGAGTGCGCTTTGCGGAAGCTGAGGGAACAGTATTTGTAAATACTGCCCTACACCCATTGCGATTGCCGGGATATAAATGAATGCCTGTATCATAAAGTTGAACACACCCAAGAATACAAGCGGCTTAGGCAGTACATAACTAGTGATCGAATACAGGCCGCCGGAAACAGGATAGATCGATCCCAGCTCACCTAGTATCAATCCAATGCATAATACATTGATGCATTGGAGCAATGTGCCGCCGGCTGTCGCTGTGCCAACTACGGCAAAGGCTGCTAACGCATAAGTAAATGCTGCCATTACAGGCGATACATTGGCAAGCCCCATAACGACATTCTGTGGCACTGACAGTCCTCTTTTTAATTCTTGCTTATACCCTAATTGTTTTAGCCTTTCTTCAGCGCCATTTATCGGATTATCAACAAATTTTTTTCTTTCCATGTTCTTCTCCTTTTTATAACGAGCGTCTGGTTAAAACCTCTTTTTCATGATCTTTACATAGGCTTCGGTAATGTCGTCCGCTAAAAGCTTTCCCTTTTCTCCCGTTGAAGTCCTTGCGGTAGTCAGCAGCCCTGTTTCCGTTACTTCACATTTTGATGCCGGGTAAATGTTGTAGCCAAGCGTGCCTTCTACGCCATCTTCAACAAACCGATCCATATGACATAAGTCAGGCCTAAAATACAAAGTGAGGGATGTTTCTAAAATTCCCGCGTGTTCAAGTTCAATTCCAGGATAATCAACTTCATCGAAAACTTTTTTCATAACGGCATCTGAAATTACGTCCCACCAGCTGCTTTCTATCATCGTGACATCTTCGTGTTCCCTTGATACCAGATCCATAGCCTCCAAAATAAATGCTTCATTTTCGTAATGCCCGTTCATGATGAAAATTTTCTTTATTCCGTCTCTTATCAATTCTTCCAGAATGTCCTTGATGAGATCAATAAGCGTAACGCCATTCATATCGATCGTTCCCGGAAAGATGGGGCCGCCTCCCGATAAAGGCGCTGATTTGTATCCATAAGTTACGCATGGGGCAACGATGCCATTTACTTTTTTTGCAATCATTTCCGCAAGTCCAGTGCTTATGATGGAATCAACCGATAATGGCAACATCGGGCCATGTTGTTCTGTAGAGCCAACAGGTAAAATTGCGATCGCGCCGTCTTTTCTTTCGTTAAAATCCTGCCACGTCATTTCCTGCATAAATACTGTACACATGTGAATGCCTCCCTATTTTTTCTGTAAAGCAATAATTGATATAAACTCAAATACGATGTTAGCCGCTAAGAATGCCGTTATTTGAGATGGGTCGAATGCCGGCAGAACTTCTACCATATCGTATCCCACAAAATTGATATCCTTTAAGGATCTGACCATATGCAGTGCATCCGCTCCGCTCCAGCCTCCAACCTCTATCGTTCCTGTTCCGGGAGCATATGCTGGGTCTACAAAATCAATATCAAACGTAAGGAAGGCTTTTTTTGCTCCAACTCGATCGATGATTCGCTTGATCGTTTCTTCAATTCCTATTTCCCGCATTTCGAAGCTCGTAATAACCTCAAAACCAAAATCTCTTGAACCATTTAAATCATCTGCCGAATAAAATGTACCTCTCATGCCAACTTGTATTGAGTGTTTCACATCGATCAAGCCTTCTTCAAGCGCACGTTTAAAAACAGTACCGTGATTATATTTTTTTCCAAAGTATTCATCTATTGTGTCAAAGTGCGAATCAAAATGAACGAGCGCTACAGGACCGTGAACCTTGGCGATTGCCCTTAGCTCACCAAGCGTTATGGAATGGTCGCCTCCAAGGCAAATAGGAATGGCCCCTCCTTCTACGATCGGGAGCAATCCTGCCTCCATGCGTTCGTAGGTATCTACAATATATCCTGGGTTTACCGATACATCTCCATAATCAACGCCCGATAATGTTTCCGCTACATTTACATTTTGCGGCACATTATATGGCTTAATTAACGACGATATTTCCCTGATTGCATTCGGGCCAAAACGCTGTCCCGGCCGATAAGTGACCCCGGTATCAAAAGGAATTCCCACGATCGCATAATCAATATCCTCAGTCGTTTTTACATTCGGTAATCTCATAAAGGTATTAACCTCTGCAAATCTTGGGCTTATTAACGAATTCGCTGGTACATATTTTTTGTTCATGTTCATCCTCCTAACTGTTATGGTTTTATTCACTACGCACTAATAATGCAACTACCATGCCATATTAGTTTTTTAACTTTGTTGTCATTAGGCTGCGGGTTATTGCTAACTAATTTGTCATGCTTCTTGATTTTTCGGGTTTTCATTGCATTTTACCAACAAAGCCGCTTTTCTCCGTGCATTTTTGCATTTTTTATTTGTTTTGGATAAAATACTGCTTTTTTCAAAAAAGAATAAAGCCGCCTTTGCCGGTTCTCTGTCAAAGACGGGCTTTGTTGCTATTCCCCAAATCTCCGCTGGGTGTTTGGGACGAGTCAATAATATCAAAAACGATATTATTGATATTATAAAAAATGCATCTTTGCACGATTGTGATGCAAAAATGCATTTTTTATGCTTTTTTATTATACTTATCAAGCTTTCTTCTCATTGTGGTAGCATCGATTCCTAATATCTTTGCTGCTTTTGGAATTGATCCTTCGTTTAAAATCGCCGTATCCAGTATTTTTTTGTCATAATCGGCTAATAGCTGCCTATAGTCATTATGATAAATGTCAATTTCCTGTTCGTTATACGCAGACGTCCCGATTATATCTACGGATAAATCAGATTTCTTTATCACGTCATCACGATTGCTTACTAGAATTCGTTCGATCGTATTTTCTAATTGCCGTACATTCCCCGGCCATTCATATTTCATTAAGGAATCAAAGGCTTCCACCGATATTGTTTTATCAAACCCATATTTGTTATTAATCTTATCTACAATCATATTAATTAATGGCGGGATATCATCCGTTCTATCTTTCAGCGGAGGAATATCAATCGGCACTACATTTAACCGATAAAAAAGATCTGCCCGAAAGGTTTTGTTTTCTACTGCCTTTAATAAATCTACATTTGTTGCGGATATAAATCTCACATCGATTTTTCTGGTAATATGCCCGCCAACCGGCAATATTTCTAAATCCTGAATTGCCCGCATTAGCTTAACCTGCATCGCGATCGGCATATCTCCGATTTCATCTAAAAAAACAGTCCCGCCGTTTGCCATTTCAAGAAGCCCGATCTTGCCTTCCTGGCTTGCTCCTGTAAATGCCCCTTTCTCATAACCGAAAAGTTCTGATTCAAATAAGCTTTCAGGAATGCTGCTGCAATCAACTTTTACAAAAGGGGCTTTGCTTCTCATGCTATGATCATGTATAAATCTGGCAAGCACCCCTTTCCCAACACCTGACTCGCCTGTTATCAGAACAGTTGAATCAACTTTCGCGATATGAAGAGCCGTTGCCATAATTTTTTGCATAACAGCGCTATTTACTACGACGCCACTGAACCTCTTTTGCTCTAGCTTCAATTTTTCCAACTGATATTCACTCAGGGAAAGCTTGTTTTTTAGTTTATTAAGCGCAGTAACGTTTCTTGAGTTTACGATTACAAGCTCCACATTGCCTTCTTCATCAAATACGGGCGTCCCGGTACTTAGTATTTCATTTCCGTTTTGTGCGGTTTGTGTTATTGTAACAGCTTCTTTCTTCTCAAGAACCTGTAACGTAACTGATTGGGAATATACGCCGTCCCGTACTAATTCCCTTATATTTTTACGCTTAACTTCTTCCTTTGATGTTCCCTCTATCCTAGTGCATGCATCATTTATATACAGCGTATTCCCTTCTTTATCTAAAATATGAAGGCCATCATAGGAAGCTTCAAAGGCCATAATGATCGCCTTGATCGGTATGTTTTTTTCGATGCTTTTCATAAAGATTCCTCACCCGCCAGTCTGTCCTTGCGCTGCCAGCCGCTCTATCACATTGCCCAATTCTCAAGCACCAATCCATCAACGCACATGAATTCCTTGGTGTTATTCGTAACAATGGTATACCCTAACGACTTTGCATGTCCTGCAATCATCATATCGAGTGGCCCGATTGGTTTCCCTGCCTTTTCCAAATTTGCCCGTATTTTGCCATAGCTTTCAGCTGCCGAAGAATCAAAATCCATAATTTCAATATTCGCTAACAGCAATGCCAATGCGATTCTGTTCTTTTCTATTGACTGGCTTTTCTCGACGCCATGAACCAGTTCCGCATACGTTACGGAAGAAATACATACCTCCGACGGATCATGCTCCTGTAATTTAACAAGCACCTGTTCGGGCTTGTGTTTTATCGCATAAATACAAATGTTTGTATCTAACATATACCTCATAGCTTTTCACGCTCCTGCTTCATTTCATCCGCTCTGCCGTCATCCATGAAATCCTCGGAAAACATATCGATCGCCTGCATAAATGAACCCCACTTATTCGTTTTTGGCACAAGTATAACGATGTCACCAATCTTGTTTACTGCAACTTCGTCCGTATTGAACCTGTACTCTTTTGGCAGCCTAACCGCTTGGCTTCTGCCATTTTCAAAAACTTTTGCCGTCATCAAAGCAACCAACTCCTTTCTGAGATTAGTATATATCAAGATATATACTTTTAGCAAGGAAATCCGTGTTTATTGTTGTTCGTTTCAAGAAGGAGCGGTTCATTCTGGATCAATCCAGGTTCTTCTGGCACTGCGTTCTCATAAATAATATCCTCTGTCTGCGGATACGACTATGAACAATCTTATTTTATCGCATGAATGCCTGATTACAAAGAAAACCACCTGCAATCCGCAAGTGATTTTTAAATGCAATTTTGATTCATTTATTATCTTTTTACTCCATGCTTTCTTGAACGATATGTGTAACATCTCGCCCTCTATAAAAGATACAGTCAATCATAACAATCCTGTTTTCTTTTTCAAATAAGATAATATACACAAGAAATTATCTACTGGCATCCGCCGCATCTCCATTGATGCCCATGGCTCCTAGTCCACTTGGACATACTTTTTTATATCATGTCTTCCTGTCTGATCTCCGTTTACCGAAGCCCTACCTCCGCCTCCAAAAAAGGGGAAACAATTTTTTCCACAATAAAAAGCCCGCCAAAAATCCCATCACGGCGTGGAATGTGAGCCTCCCATAAGCACAGTAATAGAGGAAGGCCGAAAGGGCAGCTCCTGAAGCCGCCCAAAAGATGAGTTCTGCAAGCACCTTCCAAAAGCGCAGGCCGCAGACTGCCTGCACATATTTTTTCATCTGCCACAAGCTTTCCACAAAAATACCCGCACAAAACATCACCGCTAGGGTCTTTGCCTGGCTGACGATGAGTTCCGTAAGTGCAAGGCTCATTTCATAATCCTGGCGAGAAGGCTTTTCTCACCTTTTTCCCTTACCTTCACATACATGAGGGAATTAACGATCCCGCCAATTACCGCCCTTCCCTCCTGCAAATCGAGGAGCTGGATATTTAGTTTCTCACCTTTGATTACCATTGCGCCTCTTTTTAACGTGGCCCTGATTTCCGCTTCATCGAAGCTGTCGATCTCCACGATGTCCGTAATGGTGGTTTTTGCCCGGTTATCTATGATAACTGTGTGGTTTTGCATCTGATTTTCCATGAAGATACCCCCTTCCAATAGCAAATATATTTTTTTACCGAGGGCATTAGAACTAAAACCTCTGCAAAGCGCACTGTGCGGAAATCCCTCAGCCCTTCACTTTTCCACGGTAAAAGGCAACGCGATGGACGTGCTACGCAAGCGGATCTGGCTCAAATACCTCCCTTCCGTTTAAAATCCAACCTAGAAGCGCATCTTCTGCCAGTCCGTAAATCCCAGCAGCGCAATTTTTCACGGGCAATTTTAACGCATCCTTCTCCAGCCTACACCCGATAAACATTTGCAGTGACTGGTGAAAGTGGGCATCTGCAAAAAAATCTCCCGTGATGTTAAATTCACTTATCAAACCGCAATCTACATTCATATGAATCTTCATTCGCCCATATTCCCATTGACCACTTCGCAATATGTTGCACTGCGGCGAGCGACCGACATTCCACTCCCACCGATCATATTTAGCTGCCGCGAGCTGCTGAATATACTCCCTTGCACCAGCATCTATCATCAAAACCTTTACATCGTCACCTTTCAAGATATATGTACGGAGCGCCAACTGAAACTGTTCAACAGACATCTTCCGATTCAAATAGCCCTTTAGATTCACAACTTTCTGCCTGTCAGATTTCCCTGCCTTCGACCAAATCCCACCATCTTCTTCCTTTAATACGCTCCTCAGCATAGAAAGATCGGCATCAAAGAGCAATGTCCCGTGATGAAGAATCCGGTTGCCACTGACATACTGTGCATTTCCCGACACTTTTTTTCCATCAATCATAAGATCATTGCGTCCTTTGATCTTTGTCCCAGCTCCAAGGAAATTGAGTGCTGCAGCGATTCTCTCCATAAACACTTTAAAATCAAACCGCCTATCGTCATCAGCATATGTGATAAAGGAAAAATTTACATTGCCGAGATCGTGATACACAGCGCCACCGCCTGTCATACGCCTTACTATGCGAATATGTTTTTCGGCTGCTCTTTCCATATTAATTTCTTCGTAAGCATTCTGATACTGCCCTAATATAATTGAGCGGTCATTTTGCCAAAGCATAAAAACGTCGTCCTTTATTTCATGGAATAGATATTCCTCTGTGGCCAAGTTGATTCCAGGATTGTTGGTTCTTGATTGAAAAAACAACATTTCACTGTACCTCATTCCTGACTAAGCTGCAAAAGCGTCTCTGCCAAAATATCCGTTCCTTTCGCAATATCTGCAAAATCCGTCCATTCATCAGCGTGATGGCTGATCCCGTTTTTGCTCGGCACAAAGATCATGCCGAAAGGCGCGAATTTCGAGACAAACATAGAATCATGATACGCCCCGCTCACCATAAGATGATAACTCTGTCCACTTTGGCGGCAAGCCGTTTCAATGAGGCTGATGATCCTTGGATCTGCATCAGCCGGTTCATCGTGCGTCACGATTTCAAGATCCACGCACACGCCCCTTACCGCCTCCACGCATTTTACAATAGCCTTGAGCTTTTGAACCAACGTATTTTTATCCTCCATGTCTGCACTGCGGATATCGATTGAAAAATCCACCCTGCCAGGGATTACATTGGTCGAGCCTGGAAAAACCTCTACTTTTCCCACAGTAGCCACCGTGCTGTAATCCCCAGCATTACGAGCCAAACCTTCTAAGCCCAGCATAATCTCCGCCGCTGCACACATGGCATCCTTTCTGACCTCCATCGGCGTAGCACCTGCATGTTCCTGTGTTCCGCTAACGCTGACCTTTATATCCGTGGGCGCTGAAATCGTCGTTATGATGCCGATTCCAATATTTTTCGTGTCAAGGATAGCGCCTTGCTCTATATGCAGCTCCACTGCTGCGTAAACGTCACCTTTCTTTCGTTTTACCGCCTGAAGATCATTTAAGTCATGCCCCAGGTTTTGCAGCACCTCCGCAAAGGACAGCCCGTCTTGATCCTTTATCTCCTCCATATCTGCTGCGGTAAGCTCCCCGGCCATGGCTCTGCTTCCCAAACAGCCTAACCCGAATCTTGTCGGCTCTTCCGACGTATAGACGATAACTTCAATGTTTCGTTTATGACTAAGCCCAGATTCCCTGATGAGCCGCAATGCCTCCATCCCGCCGATCACGCCCGCCGTTCCATCAAACATCCCCGCATTAAGAACCGTATCGATATGCGATCCAGTCCATACAGGAGCGGCATCCGGCTCGCTTCCTTCTATCGTCCCAAAGATGTTCCCTGCGGCATCCTCCCGGACGGTCATCCCGTTTTCTGCCATTCGCGCCTTGATAAAGTCCCTTGCCTGTAGTTCTTCGTCATAAAAAAGGACTCTCGTTATCCCATTTTCAGGCGTGCTATTATATTTTGCCAAATTCACCAAATCGTTTTTTATATTTTCAACGGATGCTTTGCCTAGCTGTTTCATCATAATCCTCCCGCCTAGAATGCCTTAAATTTATTTCTCTTGGTCAGCTTGCCTGTTCCAGGCTGCGCTTTTGCTTCGCCCTTGTGAACTACAAGATTCCCGTGCGAAATCACTGTTTCTGGGAAACCTTGGATCTGATATCCCTCAAACGGCGTGAAATCCGCAACGCCTTTTAAGCTGCCAACAGAAAGGGTATATGTGCGAGAAGCATCCATGATTAAAATATCTGCATCGCTGCCTACCGCAATTGTTCCTTTTTGTGGGTAAAGCCCCGCTAGCTTAGCTGGATTGGTGCTAACTAATTCCACAAACCGTTCGGCTGTGATCCTTCCCTTCATAACGCCTTCCGAGAATAGCAGCGGTACTCTAGTCTCGATTCCCGGCGCACCATGCGGGATTTTCGTAAACGGTCCTGCACCAAGACGCAGCTTTTCATCCAGTGGAAAAGCGCAATGATCGGAAGAGACCAGTGAAACAGTTCCCGCACTTAGGGCATTCCATAACGCCTCTCTATGCACCCGGCTTCTAATCGGTGGCGTGACTACATACTTTGCAGCTTCTTCAAGTGGCTGATTATATACCGCTTCATCAAGAAGAAGAAAATGCGGACAGGTTTCCGCATATACGCTCCACCCGCTGTTCCTTGCTTCCGCAATCTCCTGCAATGCCCCTGCGGCGGAAACATGAACGATCAATACCGGCGCATCAACCATGGCAGCCGTACGGATTACCCTTCCCGTCGCCTCCGCTTCCGCTAGGGGAGGTCTGCTCAGCGGATGATATTTCGGTTCGGTTTTTCCCTCGGCAACTAGCTTATCCGCCAGATAGCCGATCGCCAAATCGTTTTCACAATGTACACCCAACAATCCTCCATGGTTTCCGATTACATCGAGAAGTCGTGTAAGTTCTGTATCATCTACCTTAAAGTCGTAAGCCATGAATACCTTATATGTCGGAAATCCTTCTTCAATAAGCTGTGGCAGTTCCTGGTAAACCTCTTCCGTGCGGTCTGTAATAACAGGACTGCAACTGAAATCCACCACAGCCTTTTTTTCTGCCTTTCTAATTACCCTCTCGATCGTTTCCCGAATAGACTCGCCTATCTTCTGGTTTGGATAATCGACAACGCAGGTGACGCCGCCAAAAGCCGCTGCATATGTCCCCTGATACCAGTCATCCAGGGTGTGGGAGCCATGCAAAGGAGCGTCGATATGCGTATGAATATCGATTGCGCCTGGAAATACGAATTTTCCTGTTGCATCCACTACTTGCGTGCTTCCCTGCGAACCACATCCGCAAGCTACACTTTCCGCCAGCCCGCATCCGATCGCCACGATCTTTCCGTCCTTAATCCCTATATCTGCAATGTATTCTTCACCGGCAGTGAAAATATTACCATTTTTAATCATTAAATCGTACTTCATATATGCATACCTCCCATCTTTTTTCCTTATTTCATTTTATTCCTAACGCAATTGCCCATGGCATCCTTTAACGCCTCGCAAACTGTAGGGTGTGCGATGATCAGCTCCGCAAATTCATCGCAGGTATACTCACCTTCTATAGCAACCGCTGCCGCCCCCAGCACCTCCGTAACGTTTTCACCGATCATGTGAATGCCGATGATCTGCCCGATTTCCTCATCGGTAATTACCTTAATCATTCCGTTGCTGTTTCCCGCTGCTAAGGACCTGCCGTTGGCAGACATCGGAAAATATCCCTTTCGCAGCTTTTTATGTGCAGCCTTCGCCTGTTCCTCCGTCATTCCCACCGAAGCCATCTCTGGATGGGTGTAGATACAGGATGGAATCGCTTTCCTGCCCGCTAAAATCCTTGCAGCTTTCACCGCATTCCTCGCAGCGATCGTTCCCTCGTCAAATGCTGCATGCGCCAGCAATATTCCACCAGTCACGTCACCTGCCGCATAGATTCCTTTCGCTGATGTTTCCAAATATTCGTCCACCGTAATATAGCCTTTTTGATCCAGTTTAACGCCAGCTTTTTCAAGCCCGATTCCTTCGGTATTTGGGATTCGTCCTGTAGCATTGATTACTGCATCGACACAAAAAGCAGCGTCTGTGCCGTTTTCGCTATATGTTACCTGAAAACGCGAGCCTTCCCGTTTAATCTCGCTGACTATGCTGGATACATGAATTTCAACGCCACGCTCCAGCAGGTTTTCTTGCAGCATTGCAGCCATTTCCCGGTCAAGATTTCCCAGAATATCATCAAGGGCTTCCACAATGATAACATGGCATCCCATTCCCGAATAAAATGTAGCCAGTTCCACGCCGATCACGCCGCCTCCTATAATGCACACCTCTTGCGGAATCGTTTTTAATTCCAATGCCTGCGTACTGCCCATAATAAATTCATTTCCATCTATTTTCAAAAACGCTTCCCGTGTTCCCGTGGAAAGGATTATCTTTTTCCCTTTTATGGAATACGTTTTTTCTCCTTTAATAAGGATTTCATCCTCCGCCGCAAACACTCCTTTCGCCGCTATAACCTCGATAGAAGAGGACGAAATCATCATGCGAAGGCCGTCTTTTAGCGAAGCTACAATGCTTTGTTTCCGCTCCAGCAGCTTTTTTCGGTTGATTTTAGCGCATCCTGAAAAATCTATGGCAAAATGCTCCGCTGCTTCTATTTTTTCCAGCACATCAACGGATTCGAGAAAAATTTTTGTCGGAATGCAACCTCTGTTAAGGCACGTCCCGCCCAATTCGTCTTCTTCGACCAGTGCTACGCGGACTCCGCTTTTTGCCGCCTCCAAGGCGGCAGTATACCCTGCCGGGCCGCCACCTAAGACGATTAAATCATAAGTTTCCAATATCTCCCACCTCCTAAAATAAATCCCTGTCAAGCAATTTCGCTGGTTCTTCCATTACATCCTTCAGCCGCTTCAAAAACCTTGCCCCGACTGCACCATCAAGCACCCTGTGGTCACAGGTCAATGACATTTTCATAGTTGGCACGCTCCCGATTTCACCGTCGCTAACGAAAAGCTCATTTTCAACAGCGCCCACAGCAAGCAAGGCGCACTCCGGAGAATTTAGAATTGCCTGAAACACATCGATTCCGAACATGCCGAGGTTGCTCAATGTAAATGTGCCGCCGCTCATATCATCAGGCATGAGCCGCCCTTCCCTGGCTGCGCTGATCATGCGGCTTCTCATCTGAACAATTTCTTCAAAGGTTCTGCTTTCTGCCTTTCGGAGAACGGGTACGAAAAGCCCGCTTGGCGTATCCGTAGCAATTCCAAAATTTACGGAATTGAATTGCCGGATGTTTCCTTCATGCCACTGCGAATTTACAATAGGATATTCCTTTATTACCTTTGCCGTAATCCAGATAAGCACGTCCGTAAAGGTCGGCTTATCACTGCCACCAGAAGCTCTCTTTCTGGCATTTTCCAACATTTGCTGCATTTTGCCCACGTTCACTTTCATGCCAAGATAAAAATGCGGAACAGTTGTAAAGTTTACGGTCATTCTGTCTGCTGCGGTAAGCCTAACGCCAGACGGAACAATATCCACATAAGGAGACTGAGCCAGGCCTGCCTGCACACCTGCAATATCCTGCGGCAGTTCCTCTGGTGCTTTTTCGCACATCTTCCCATAGGCCTCCACGTCTGCACGTTTGAGCCGCTCTTTCTGGGAAAAATCTTTTACCTCCGCCAAATCAAAACCCAGCTTTGTAGCAAGGGCTTTTGCGGCAGGCGTAGCTCTTATCGTGCGAACGGAGCTCGCTGATGTTTCTTCCGTGGTATGTACGCTCTCTTCGGAATGCACGTCTTCTTCTAACTTTTCTCCAGCTTCGCCGATATATGCGACAACATCCCCAACAGGCACGATATCTCCTTCGGAAACGGCCGTCTTTAACAAAACCCCTGCTGCCGGAGCTTCCACATCTATCGTCACCTTGCCATTTTCAACCACGAAAATCGGCTCGCCCTGCGAAACAATATCGCCCTCTGTTTTAAGCCAATCGATAATTTTCCCTTGCGTCATGGTCATGCCCAGCTTTGGCATTTTTACTTCTGTTGCCATAATGTTTGTATCCTCCCGGTATTCCAATCCTTGCATTTATTCCAATGTTTCCCAAACTGCCCTGACGACATCCGCTTCATTTGGCAGGTATGCACGTTCGAGCGGAGGGCTAAACGGAACGGGCGAATACACCGATGTTACCTGCCTGACCGGCCCGTCCAAATAGTCGATAACCTTTTCTGCTGCTAAAGCTGCGATATCTGCCGCAACGCCACACCTGCCGTTGGCCTCATCTACAACGACCAGATGCC
>CAJUEB010000006.1 GCA_910585135.1 uncultured Eubacteriales bacterium | reverse complement strand
TAAACCCAGCTGCTTACGGATGGCATCAGACGTCGTGTGCATGAACGGGTAAATCAGCACCGAGATAATACGCAGCGCTTCCGCCAGATTATGCAGGACATTATCCAGCCTTGGCTTTTTCGCTTCCTCCTTCGCCAGCACCCATGGCATCGTTTCATCGATATATTTATTGGCACGCCTCACGACGATCCAGATTTCCTCCAGCGCCATATTGAACTTAAATTCGTCCATATTGGCTTCCACCTTCTTCGCTGCACCCAGGGAAACCGCTATCAGCTCTTCATCGACAGCCTCCTTCGCATCGGTAAGGTCAGGCACGAAACCGCCATTGTATTTCTCGATCATCGAAACCGTCCGCGAAACCAGATTTCCGAGGTCGTTTGCCAGGTCGTAGTTCATCCGCTTCAGCATCACCTCATTGGTAAAAACGCCATCCTGCCCAAAGGTGTATTCCCGCAGCAGAAAATATTTAAGGGCGTCGATGCCATAGCGTTCGATCAGCTTCACAGGATCGACCACGTTGCCCTTGGATTTCGACATTTTGCCGCCCTCCAGCAAAAGCCAGCCATGTCCCAGCACCTGCTTCGGCAAAGGCAGCTCCGCGCTCATGAGCATTGCCGGCCAGATCACCGTATGAAACCTTACGATTTCCTTGCCCACCAGATGCACGTTTACCGGCCAATACTTCTCGTAAAGCTCCGGTTCATCCGGCCAGCCAAGCGCAGTGATATAGTTGGAAAGCGCATCCAGCCATACGTACATCACGTGTTTTTCGTTGATCGGCACAGGAATGCCCCAATCAAAAGTCGATCTCGAAATGCAGAGATCTTCAAGACCCTGTTTCACGAAAGCGATCATTTCATTTCTGCGTGTATCGGGCTGCAAAAATTCGGGATTGTTTTCAAAGAGTTCCAGCAGCCTGTCCGCATACTTCGAGAGGCGGAAAAAGTACGCAGGCTCTTTCGCCTTTTGTACGGGCCTGCCGCAGTCAGGGCATTTCCCATCCACAAGCTGGCTTTCAGTCCAGAAGGATTCGCAAGGGGTGCAATACATTCCCTCGTATTCGCCTTCATAGATATCGCCCTTCTCATACATCTTCATAAAAAGCGCCTGTACTCTTTTGATATGGCGTGGTTCTGTCGTCCTGATAAAATCATCGTATGAGATTTCCATGGTCTTCCACAGATCCTTGATTCCTGCGACCACCTCATCCACATAAGCCTGTGGCGAAACGCCTTTTTCCTGCGCGATGGACTGGATCTTCTGCCCATGCTCGTCAGTTCCCGTCAGAAAACGCACATCATACCCGCATAAACGTTTGAACCTCGCCATCGCATCCGCCATGACCGTACAATAGGTATGCCCGATATGAAGATTTGAGCTTGGATAATAAATCGGTGTGGTGATATAATATGTTCCCTTGTTTTCTGCCATTTAATTCATCATTCCTTTCATCCTGCGCTGCAAATGAGCAACGTCTTTGCTAAAACTCCCCCGGAGGGCTTGCGAAGCATCCGGGATAGCCGCCAATTCCGCAAGCGGCAGCCTCTTTTTAAAGAAACAGCACTGGCTCTTTGCGTGCCGCATACTGAATTTCCAGTTCTTCCTTATGGTATAAGTATCCCGCATCGTCAAAATACAATGCGCCCTGCGGACATTTCTTGACGCACCCGCAGCATTTGATACAGATTCCACTGACTACGCCCGGCTCTTCCGCCTGAATCGAACCCATCGGGCAAGCAGGGACGCATGTGCCGCAGCCATTGCATTTGCCCTGGTCAAGCTTAGGTTTTACCTTCAAGATATTAATGAAATTTCCCTTTCGGTCCCGTGGTTTATAGTACGGACGCAGCGGTTCTTCCCCCGCTACTGCCACAGGACCTGCTTCTGCCAGCGCATCGGCAATCCGGGCATTATCCCCGCCGTTTTTTGCAATCAAAGCGTGTATCTTCTCCGCAGCTTTAACTGCAAATGCATCCGCAAGCTTCATATCCTGCGCATCCGGCCTTCCCGCCGCCAACACCTTTGAAAAGGAATGCTCACCGATAAATGCCGCAGCCGCCACCGTATGAAAGCCCCTCTCCTCCAGGATATTTCGAAGCTCGATCAGCGCATCGTCAAAGTTGCGGTTTCCATACAGCACGATTGGCACTGCCATCGCACCGCCACCTTGCAACGTGTCCAAGAATTTTAGCAGCACATTCGGGACACGCCCGGCGATAACGGGTGTACCAAATACCACGATATCGTCTTCATCGAAGGCGTACGTCTTATCCCGCGCCGTCTTAGGCGAAAAATCGATATTTTCGGCCTTGATGTAACGGATGCTGTCGTCTTTACCGCCGCTTGCTTTTCCGGCGGGGCTGCCTGCGCCAGCCTGATTTCCAGCTGCAAGCTGCTGCCACATTTTGTATGCGATGCTTGCCGTCACCTTTGCCGTCGTATTCGTGCCAGTGAAGTACATCGCCCTGATTCTCTTTTCCATTGCGTTCCTCCTGCGCTTTCGCAAAACCGTTCCCGCCGCAGCGTCAAGCTTCATGTTCGAATGCAGCCATGCCGTCATTCACTACGGGCCAACGTGGAATCAATACGATTCCAGACGGTAGAGCTTCATCTCCGTGTATCTTATGATCAGATCGACGATATCTTCGATTTCAAGATAGCCGCTATCTATGGAAAGATGGTAGTTGATTGGTTTCCCCCATTTTCTTCCGGTATGGTAATTATAATAATTGGCTCTCGCCTTATCGGTATCCTTCATCATTTTCCTGACGGAATTTTCCGGCACGCCATATTCCTGCACCGCCCGTTTAATTTTATCCGCTTCCTCTGCATAAACGAACACATTCGTCGCTTCCGGCATCCCACGCAGAATATAATCGGCGCATCTGCCCACTATGACGCAAGAGCCTTCATCAGCAATTTCCTTGATGGTGTCGAACTGTGCGAGAAAAAATCGTTCGTTCAGGGAAAGGCTTTCCGGTCCTGATTCGCCAGTGCCCATGGCCGATGCCAGGCTGTATAAAAAGCTGTTCTTCGCTTTTCGCTCCGCATCCTCCATCATTTCCCTGCAAAAGCCGGATTCTTCTGCGATCCGATCGAGCAGTTCCTTATCATAATAAGGAACATCCAGCTTTTCGGCAAGCCGCCTTCCGATGAGCCTGCCGCCGCTTCCAAATTCCCTGCTTATCGTTATGATTCTCTTATTCTTCTTATCCATTCTGTGCCTCCTTGGATTTCTATGAACCAGTATACCACAAATCCCTGGGAAATTATAGTGAGAATCCGCAGGGCATTGAGATTTTAAGGCTTACGGCAAAATGCCGCGCCGTCATAAAAAGATATGATAAGCGCATGTTATTTTTTTACATATAAAGAAATTTATTGAAATCCGTCACAAAAACCGTTATAATTGATTTTAGGGAAACCATTATAACGGTGGACGGTTCGCCCCCATTCTGATGGGAGGTGATGCAGATGTACATAACGTTATCTGAGCTTTTAGCTTTCGGAATGTTCGTTATTGCTCTGATCGCCTTGCTGAAAAGCAAGCGTTAATATTTCTATATAAAGGAATAACCGCCCAAGCACCCAACTTAGCGGTTATTCAATAATCACTAGTATTCGGGGCAACCGTTCATCGGTTTCCCTTTTTATATTACACTTATTATACTGGAAGTTGCCAGAGGTTACAATACCTTATTGAAGATTATTTGAACTTCTCTTATTGACGATGCCGATATCCCTTCGGTACTGCATCCCTTCAAAGCTGATCCGTTTCACGTTATCATACGCTTTTGCCCTGGCTTCCTCGTGTGTCGCCCCAAGTGCGGTCACGCCGAGAACCCTGCCGCCTGCGGTAACGACTCCCTGCTTTAACCCACAATCATCATCGCATGCAGCGCATTTGCTGCCTTCCGGCATTTCAGCGAACTTCGTTCCTGCGTGGAAGACGATCACACCTTCATCTACATCACCAAGCCCTTTGATCAGCTTGCCCTTTTCATAGCTTCCCGGATACCCGCCCGATGCCAATACGACGCAGACAGCCCGGTCTTCCTTCCATTCGAGCTTTATTTCCGAAAGCCTGTTTTCCGTTACCGCCAGGAAAACATCGAGAAGGTCGCTCTCCATTCTTGCCAGCACCGACTGCGTTTCCGGGTCACCAAAACGGTTATTGAATTCGATCACTTTCGGACCATCCTCCGTAATCATAAGGCCGATGAATAAAACGCCTTTAAAATCAAGGCCGTCCTCCTGGAAACCCCGCAAGGTCGGTTCTAAAATCCTTTCCTGGATCTGCTGCGCAAGCTGCGGCGTGAATACGAGGCTCGGTGAGTACGTCCCCATCCCGCCTGTATTCGGACCTTTGTCTTCATCAAAAATTCGCTTATAATCCTGTGCGGACTGCATCGGAACGATGGTATTTTCGTCCACAAAGCACAACATGGAGGCTTCAACACCCGTAAGGAACTCTTCCACGACCACCTTATCCGCCGCTGCGCCGAACACCTTCTGCCCCATCATCTCTTCGATTGCCTGTTTCGCATCCGCCTCGTTTTCGGCAATGACGACGCCCTTTCCTGCCGCCAGCCCATCCGCCTTCAACACCATGGGATATCCGTATATGCCCACAGCGTCCATCAATGCATCCTGATCCGTAAACTCCTTATAACCTGCCGTAGGGATATTATGCCGGGCAAGAAATGCCTTCGTAAAAGACTTGCTTGCCTCCAACTGGGAACATTTCTGGTTCGGGCCAAATACCTTCACACCTTTTTTTTCCAATGCGTCTGTAATGCCCATCGCCAACGGCACTTCCGGGCCGATGACTGCTAAATCTATTTTTTCGTCCTCCGCAAACTTGCATATACCTTCTACATCCTCCGCGCCGATCGCAATGCACGTCGCTACCGCTGCAATTCCGGCGTTTCCCGGCGCACAATACAGCTCATCTATTTTCGGGCTTTGCGCCAGCTTCCAGCAAATCGCATGCTCCCTGCCGCCGCCGCCAACTACCAGAACCTTCATCTCAACCTCCTGAATCTATCGTTATCCTGCTGCGAAAACATTTTCACGAAAGCACTCACACAAAAGCGCTCTCAAAAAACCATCTTTACAAGTCCGTGAGGAAACTGCCCCATACCGGATTAATGATGAAACAGCCTCATACCGGAAAAGTACATCGCGATCCCATATTCGTCACAAGCTTTGATCACCAAATCGTCGCGGATCGAACCACCCGGCTGCGCGATATATTTCACTCCGCTGCGGTATGCTCTCTGCACATTATCGCTAAACGGGAAAAATGCGTCTGAACCCAGCGCTACGCCGTCCATCTGGTCAAGCCATGCCCGCTTTTCCTCCCGCGTAAGCGGATCAGGCTTCCGCGCAAAATACTTCTGCCATTCGCCTTCAGCCAGCACATCCAGATAATCCTCGCTCATATACACATCGATCGCATTGTCCCGGTCTGGCCTGCCCAGGCCCTCCTTAAACGGCAATTCCAGTACCTTCGGGCATTGCCTGAGCAACCAGTTATCAGCCTTCTGCCCTGCCAGCCTCGTACAATGGATACGGGACTGCTGTCCGGCCCCGATACCGATCGCCTGTCCGCCCTTTACATAGCACACGGAATTGGACTGCGTATATTTCAAGGTGATCAGGGCGATGATCAGATCGCGCTTTGCATCCTCTGAAACGTCCTTATTTTCCGTCACGAGATCACCGAGAAATGCTTCATCGATCGGCATATCGTTCCTGCCCTGTTCAAATGTGATGCCAAAAACCTGCTTACGTTCAACCGCATCCGGCTTAAAAGCAGGGTCGATTTGAATTACGTTATAATTGCCCTTTTTCTTCGTCTTGAGAATCGCTAGGGCTTCCGGCTCATACCCCGGCGCAATCACGCCGTCGGAAACCTCGCGCTTTATCATATTTGCCGTGTCCACATCACACACATCGGAAAGCGAAATAAAATCCCCGAAGGATGACATCCTGTCTGCGCCCCGCGCCCTTGCATAAGCACACGCCAGCGGCGACAAGTCGCCCAGATCCTCTACCCAGTAGATTTTTTTCTCCACATCGGAAAGCGCAAGGCCAATCGCCGCCCCGGCAGGGGAAACATGCTTAAATGAAGTTGCGGCAGGCATTCCTGTCGCTGCCTTCAATTCCTTAACAAGCTGCCAGCCGTTAAAGGCATCCATAAAATTGATATATCCCGGTTTGCCGTTCAGCACTTCGATGGGAAGCTCGCCGTTTTCTATGAAAATACGGGAAGGCTTCTGATTCGGATTGCACCCGTATTTTAATTCCAGTTCTTTCATTTGAATTCTCCTACTATTTATTCTGATTATTACGATCTATTCTGGCTTGATTGACCGCACTTGATCGCGATATGATTCGTTTGCCCATTTAATCCCGGCACGATTCAGCGGCCACTTTATGCCAGCACAATTCAGTCGCTCACTTTAATTTATTGCGATTCTTGCATGCGCTTTATTGTAGCGAGATTGGCGGCTTACTTGTTTTTATTGACGATCCTGGTTTCGTGCTGTCCCGTCGCAATCTCAATATACCGCACGAACAGGGAAACCTTGTTATCCTCGTTTAAGCTGTTCCAGACCAAATCCGTAAATTCGTCAATATCTCCCAGGATATCAACTTTTTTCGGCTCGCCCTCAAAGCTCGGAAGCGGGCTTGCATCGGTCACATAAGTATGAATAAACCTGCCCTCTCCCGCCGAACAGCCCGGATAAGAAAAGGTATTCCTAATGCAGTACTGCGGATCGCCGTCCGCACTTTTTAAAATAGACATGGCGAAATCATACTGTCCGGCCTTCACGTTCATCACCGCCGAAATGCGCGGCGTATAGTTCGGCCCATCCGGCTCGAATTCACGGGTTCTAAGAGCCTCTTCAAAGGTCTTGCCCTGCTGCATCAAGTCATATATGGTATCCGTCTGGTCGCCATTGGTCACGATCGTCATATCACCCAGCGTCCTCACCGGGGCATAGATAATGAGGCTCGGATCTTCGAGTTTCGAAAGGTCGAAGGCCTGTGTGCGAATACCGTCTTCCTGCGGAACAAAGACGCGGTTACGGCTGTTCGTGCTTCGACCCATGATAAAATAAGCGCATACCGCATATTTACCATCCTGGGAACGACCGACCACAATTCCCCTGCCCGGATAAGAATTTCCTTTCAGTTCTGCCTTTAACGATAGCCTCTGCATATTTTTTACTCCTTTCCATTCCAGCAATAGGTGCAAAGCTTGCACGGATCTACGCCAATCGCTTTTACGGTATTTTCCAGTGTTTGGAATTTCAGGCTGTCAAACTTTAATTTCTTGCGAATTTCCTCGATCATGGCCGCATGCTTTTCCGTCGTGCTGTCCGCATATTCATCCAAAAGCGCACGCGGAAGATTCGTATCGGTAAGCCCTTCCAGTTCACAGATCGTACGCCTTGTGATCAGTTCCATATCGCTTACGCTGCGGGAAAAATTATGAAATTTACAGCCATACATGATCGGCGGACACGCAGACCTGACATGGATTTCCTCTGCGCCTGCCGAAAGCAGATACGAAATCGTCTCCGAAAGCTGCGTTCCCCGCACGATGGAATCATCGATGAGGACGAATTTTTTACCGTTGATGAGCTGAAAGACCGGGACGAGCTTCATCTTCGCCACGTGTTCCCTCGCCTTCTGGTTCTGCGGCATGAAGCTTCTCTGCCATGTCGTGGAATACTTGATCAACGGTCTTGCATAGCGAACCCTGGATTTGTTGGCATACCCCAGCGCATGCGGCACGCCGCTATCTGGCACGCCAGCCACGTAGTCCACATCTAAATCCTCATCAAACTCCGCCAAAAGCTCACCGTTTTCATTCCGCACCAGTTCTACATTCCGGCCCTCATAAATTGAAGTCGTATACCCGAAATACGTCCATAAAAAGGAACAGATCCGCATACCTTCCTGCGGCTCCCCGATGGTTTTTTCCGCATCGGCCGTCAGGAATGCGATTTCCGCCGGTCCCAGCTCCCGCTTGTACTGATAGCCCAGATTGATAAAAGCAAACGACTCGGAAGCGGCACAATATCCGTCCTCGCTTTCCCCGATGATCAACGGCGTCCTGCCGTATTTATCCCGCGCCGCATAAAGACCTTCTTTCGTCAGGATCAGCATGGTCAAAGAACCGTCCACCTTATCCTGTACTTTTCTGATTCCATCTATGATATCCCTGCCTGTAGAAACGATAGCCGCGACCAATTCCGTGTTGTTGATCGCCCCGCCGCTCATGGACATGAACTGAGTCGGTCTGTCCTTCAAGAGCTTATCGACAAGCTCATCCTTGTTATTGATCCTTCCGACTGTGGCAATCGCATAATCGCCCTGCCTGCTGTAAACCGTCAAAGGCTGCGGGTCTCCATCGCTGATCGCGCCGATTCCCATCTTGCCTTTCATTTCTTCCAGGTCTTCTTCAAATTTGCTGCGAAACGGTCCGTTTTCAATGTTGTGAATGGTACGGTTGAACCCGTCCTCCTGCAAAACGCACATACCGCCTCGTTTCGTCCCTAAATGAGAGTGGTAATCCGTTCCGAAAAATAAATCCATCACGCAATCCTTTTTCGAAACAAATCCGATAACTCCGCCCATGTTTTCCTCCTTCTTGTCGCTCTTTCTCCGTCAGTTACTCATCAATTTTTCGTCAATCTTATCGCTAATGCTTCGTTTTGGATATCAGTCAAATGCCACAAAGCATCAATTTTTTTCCGCTTCTTTTATCCCAACGTTACGCTTCCTGCAATTTTTCGGCAGCATATGCCAGCCCTTTGGCTAAAATCTCATGTTCCACTTGCAAAACGCGCGCTGCTAACGCTTCCGGGGTATCCCCTTCCAGCACGGGAACTTTCTTCTGCAAAATAATTTCACCCGTATCCACGCCTTCATCCACATAATGAACGGTAGCGCCGCTTTCCGTTTCGCCGCCTTCCAAAACCGCCCTGTGAACCCTGATCCCGTAAAAACCCTTACCGCAGTATTTCGGAATCAGCGACGGATGGATATTGATGATCCGATTTCTGTAATTTTTGATGATCTCCGGCGAAAGCACTTTCATATAGCCTGCCAGCACAACGATCTGCGCACCGCTCGTTTCAAGCTCCCGCAGCACATCTTCCTGTTCCTTGGCGACGGCGGTCTTGATGCCCGCCTTTGCCGCCCGTTCTAATGCAAAAGCGTCCTCTTTGCTGGAAATGACCTTCACCAGCTCGATCTGGGCCAGCTCCCCATTTTGAATTTTATCGATGATCGCTTGCAAATTCGTGCCGCCGCCGGACACCAGCACCGCAACCTTTGTTTTACCATTTTCGTTCATGTTTCCTGTCCTTTTTATATTTTGTAAAACGCATCATGTGCGATGCGCCGCATCTGCGCCATACACGCCTAAAATCACACGCTACGCCTAACCCATACGCTATGCAAGCCATGCGCCGTGCCCACGCCAGCATTGCACTGCACCTACGTAAAAGCCATGCGCCGTGCCCACGCCAGTATTGCGCTGCACCAGGCGAAATGCATAAGTTTCTATACTGCGATCTATGCACCCGGCATCGCGTCTGCCCCGCTAGTCCTTGTAATTTAGCACGACTTTTTTCCCGCTATACGCTATGATCTCGCCGATCACGCCAGCCGTCTCCCCGGCAGCACAAAGCGCCTTGACAACGCTGTCTGCATCGGCCGCGTCCGTCACCATCATCATACCGACGCCCATATTGTAAGTAGAGAACATTTCCTCTCTATCGATATTGCCACACTTTTTAATATAAGGGAAAATCGGTGGGACATCCCACGTGCCTACCTGGATGGATGCTGCCGTCCCCTCCGGCAAAATGCGGGGAATATTTTCATAAAATCCGCCGCCTGTAATATGGACGATACCATTCACATCGTAATGCGGCAATACCGCATCGCAAGCCTTGGCATAGATTTTGGTCGGCGTCAAAAGCGCCTCCCCAAGCGTCTGTCCCAGCTCCTCTATGTAATCGGAAACCTCCATCTGCATTTTATCAAAGAATACCTTTCGCACCAGCGAGTATCCATTGCTGTGAATTCCGCTGGAAGCGATGCCGATGATCTTATTTCCGATCGCTACCTTTTCGCCAGTAATGATCTTCTCCTTGTCCACAACACCGACAGAAAATCCAGCCATATCGT
Source organism: uncultured Eubacteriales bacterium (assembly GCA_910585135.1). Lineage (GTDB taxonomy): Bacteria > Bacillota > Clostridia > Peptostreptococcales > Anaerovoracaceae > Lentihominibacter. The sequence goes on along the minus strand of CAJUEB010000006.1, from coordinate 14,982 downwards.
ACTCGCCTGCGCTGTAAAAATCAGGCATTTCAGCCGTTTCGCCGCCGACCAGGGCGCTGCCTGCCTGTTTGCATCCGTCTGCGATTCCCTTGACGATATCCGCGATCTTCTCCGCCTTAACCTTGCCTGTTGCGATATAATCAAGGAAAAAGAGCGGCTTTGCGCCTTGGCACAAAACGTCATTGACACACATCGCCACACAGTCGATGCCGACCGTATCGTGCTTGTCCATCAGAAAGGCGATTTTCAGCTTTGTTCCTACGCCGTCCGTGCCGGAAACGAGCACTGGCTGCTTCATGTCCTTCACATCCAGGTTAAACAGGCTTCCAAAGCTTCCCAGCCCGGTCAAAACGTTTTCATTGAACGTTCCCTTGACATGTTCCTTCATCAAGGAAACCGCCCGTTCACCTTCTTTGGTATCGACGCCAGCATCCTTGTATGTAAGTTTTTCTTCTTTCATGATTTCCTCCGATTCATAAAGTTCGTTATCCCGCAGCTTGAAACGACCGCAGATTTAATCCGCTGCCGATTCAAACGGCTGCATCCTTCATCGCGCCCGCCACCTTGGCGACCGTAGGCTTAATCCACTGCTGTCCCATTGCGCTTGTGCTCAATCAGACGGCTGTGCTTTCATCGCGCCCGCCGCAAAAGTCCTGCCATTTGAACAGCTACACCTGCTGCACAAGGTCTGCCGCCTAGGCGGCCAAAGCTTTCATCTCGATAGCCGCAAAAGTCCTGCCGCTCCAAACAGCCGCGCCCGCAACCCTGCGCCTTTCCTAACGCTGTCGCTCTGCCTGAAATTGTGCGTCCAGGCGGGCGATATCTTCTTCCTGCTCTTTCTTAAAATCCTTCACCGCCTGCCTGAGCGCCGGATCTGCCGTACTAAGGATCTGCACTGCCAGAAGAGCAGCGTTTTCCGCGCCGTCAATCGCCACCGTAGCCACGGGAACACCTTTTGGCATCTGCACAACGGAAAGCAAAGAGTCCAGTCCATCCAAGGTGCTGGATTTCATCGGAATCCCGATCACCGGCAGAGGCGTCGTTGCCGCCAGCACACCCGCCAGGTGCGCCGCCTTTCCGGCCGCCGCAATAATACACCCAAACCCATTTTCCTCCGCGCCCGCCGCAAAGGTCTCTGCCTGCTTCGGCGTACGATGCGCAGATATAATCCTCGTCTCATATTCTACATCGAAACGATCAAGCATCGCTTCCGCTTTCTGAACAACCGGGTAATCCGATTTGCTGCCCATGATAATTGCTACTTTCATTTTCTATTCCTTTCTGTTCCGCGCCGGCTCGTTTTTCGCGCTCGTACGCATTCGTTTCCGTTCATTTACTACGGCCGCTTCTTAATCGCGCCCGTTTTCTTTATCTCACTCAATTCAAACCGCTATTTGAAATACGCGACCCCGGATTCAAAGATTTTCTGGTCTTTTTCACCGATCACATTCTTATAGAGATTTTGCCCGATTCGCTCCGAATGCCCCATCTTGCCAAGCACCCGCCCATCCGGCGATGTGATACCCTCGATCGCCATCATCGAACCGTTCGGATTAAAAGCGATATCCATCGAAGGATTCCCGTCAAAATCCACATACTGAGTTGCGATCTGCCCGTTTTCCGAAAGCTGCGCCAAAAGTTTCTGGCTTGCGATAAACCTGCCTTCTCCATGGGAAACTGGGATGGTAAACACATCCCCAGCATTTACGCTAGCCAGCCAAGGAGACTTCACCGAAGTGATGCCCGTCCTCACCAGACAGGACGCATGCCTGCCGATTTCGTTATAGGTGAGGGTTGGGCTATCCTCGCCCATATCGTGAATCTTTCCGTCCGGCACAAGACCCAGCTTGATCAGAGCCTGGAATCCATTGCAGATCCCCAGCATCAGACCGTCCCTGTTTTCCAAAAGATCGGAAACCGCATCCTTGATCGCTGGATTTCTGAACACTGCGGTGATGAATTTCGCCGAACCATCCGGCTCGTCCCCGCCGGAAAATCCGCCCGGTATCATGATAATCTGACTTTGCCTGATCTTCTGTTCCAATTCCCTGATAGAATCCTCAAGCTGTGTCGCCGTCAGGTTTCTGATGATATGGATGTCAGCTTCTGCCCCCGCCTTTCGGAATGCCCTGGCAGAATCCATTTCACAATTCGTCCCCGGAAATGCAGGAATTACGACCTTAGGGGAAGCCGTCTTCACTGCCGGTCCTTTTTTGTTCCTGTCCGTATATAATGCTCTGGCAACCGGAGTTTGGTCGGTCTTTGTTTTAAATTCCGCTGTCCTTACCGGGAATATGCCTTCGAGCGGAGTCTGCCATTTCGCCATGATATCGCCGAGTTCTTCCGCTTCTCCATTGATCGTCAGCCTGCCGTCCGCTGTCGTTGCGCCGATTTCAGCAAAGATCGAGCCATCCATGAGCTTAACAAGATCTGCATCAGATGGAAGCTCCAAAAGCAACGATCCATACATCGGCGAAAGAATATCGCCTTGTACGTTCACATCCGCTCCGACACCATTTCCTGCCGCCATTTTAACGAGCGTGATATACAGGCCGCCCCGTCCAATGGTATTAGCAGAAAGAAGTATGCCTGCTTTCGCCAACTCCCGCGCCTTGTCCAAATTCCTTTGGAATGCTTCAAAATCGATGATGCCGTTTTTATCGACCGGGGTCGTCAGCGCCACCAATTTACTGTCCGCCTTCTTAAATTCCGTGGAAATCACCTGCGCCGCATCGATCGTCGCAATCGCAAACGACGCCAGCGTTGGCGGAACGTCGATATCCATGAACGTGCCGGACATGCTGTCCTTCCCGCCGATAGCAGGAATTCCCAGCTCCTTCTGCACCTGCAATGCGCCTAAAAGAGCTGCCATCGGCTTGCCCCATCTTGCCGCATCAGCACCCAGTTTTTCGAAATATTCCTGGAAGGTAAGGCGCACGGTTTTATAGTCGCCTCCCATTGCGGCGATCTTTGCCACCGAATCCACAACCGCATACAGTGCGCCGTGGAACGGACTCTTTGCCGCTATCTGCGGATCGAAACCATAAGCCATGAGCGTTGCCGTGCTGGTCTGTCCCGTTACCACCGGAAGCTTAGCCGCCATCCCTGCGGCCGGAGAAAGCTGATATTTTCCACCCAGCGGCATGAGAACCGTCGCCGCTCCGATGGTGCTGTCAAACCGCTCGATAAGCCCTTTCTTGCTGCAACAATTCAAATCTGCGAGCAATTCTTCCTTCGTTTTCGTTTCTTTCAGCAGATCCGCAAGCGAGGCATTTCCTGCTGCACGATCCGTATCCTTTCCAGCCGCCAAAGCTGCTGCGCCAGCCGCCTCCTTGCCTTCCGTCATGCCCAAAGGAGCAGCCACGTGTACTGCTGTAAACTGCTGCGCACCGTTGGTATTGAGGAAATCCCTGCTCAAATCGAAGATACACGTTCCCCGCCAGTGCATCCGTACTCTATTGGTATCCGTAACCTTTGCTACTGTTGTCGCTTCCAGGTTTTCCTCCCGTGCATATGCGATAAATTGCTCTTCCTTATCCGCTTCCACGACTACTGCCATCCGTTCCTGTGATTCGGAAATCGCAAGCTCTGTGCCGTCAAGCCCTTCGTATTTTTTCGGCACGAGATCCAGGTTGATCTCAAGACCGTCTGCCAGCTCCCCGATCGCAACGGAAACACCGCCTGCGCCAAAATCATTACAACGCTTGATCAGCGTTGCGACCTCTTTTCGGCGGAACATTCTCTGGATATTTCGCTCCACCGGAGGATTCCCCTTCTGGACTTCTGCTCCACACTGAAGAATGGATTCTTCCGTATGTTCCTTGGAGGAGCCAGTCGCGCCGCCACATCCATCCCTGCCTGTCCTGCCGCCGACGAGAATGATCACATCGCCTTTCTGCGGAGCTTTCCGAATGACATGGGAAGCAGGAGCAGCACCGATAACAGCACCAATTTCCATGCGCTTCGCCACGTAGTTTTCGTGATATACTTCATCGACCAGTCCTGTCGCAAGGCCGATCTGATTTCCATATGAGCTGTATCCAGCCGCCGCTTCCTGGGTAATTTTCCGCTGCGGCAGCTTGCCCGTCAGCGTTTCTGCAATTGGTTTTCTCGGATCTGCCGCGCCTGTCACGCGCATTGCCTGATATACATACACCCTGCCGGAAAGCGGATCTCTGATCGCACCGCCAAGACAAGTCGCCGCACCGCCAAAAGGTTCGATTTCAGTCGGATGATTATGGGTTTCGTTCTTAAACATAACCAGCCAGTCCTCTTCCCTGCCATCGATCTCCGCCTTTACCTTGATGCTGCAAGCGTTGATTTCCTCCGATTCATCGAGATCATTCGCCTTGCCGTGTTTTTTCAGGTATTTCGCTCCGATGCAGGCCATATCCATCAGACATACGTTTTTCTTCCTGCCTTCGTAAACGTCCTTTCTCATCTCCATGTATTGGTCAAACGCCGCCTGCACCAGCCTTCCATATGGACTGTCCTCAAACGTCACCTCTGCCAACGTGGTGTTAAACGTCGTATGCCGGCAATGATCTGACCAGTATGTATCGATAACCCGCAGCTCCGTCAGCGTCGGTTCCCTGTTTTCGTCTTCATCATAATATTTCTGCACAAACTTGATATCAGCAGGACTCATCGCAAGTCCCATACTCTTCCTGTACTGCTCTAAGGAATCTTCATCCATCGCCCGGAAACCTTCGATCACTTCTACGTCTGGGGCAGCCGTGGTTTCCATTTCCAAATCATCAGGTTTCTCATTGGCGGCGATCTGCGAATCCACCGGATTCACGCAATAACCCTTCACGGCTTCTAACTGCCGCGCATCGAGATTCCCTTCCAGCACGATCACCTTCGCAAATTTTACGATCGCCTCCGCCCCAGCATTCATCAGCTTAATGCACTGGGCTGCCGAATCTGCTCTCTGGTCATACTGTCCCGGCAAGTATTCCACCGCAAAATAAATAGCAGAACGCGCTTCCGCAGGCATCGTTTCTTCGTACACGAGGTCTATGGCCGGTTCTGCAAATACGGTAAATTTCGCTGCTTCGTAGGTAGGCTCGTCGATCCCGTCCACATCATAACGGTTCAAGATCCTTACTCCTGTCAGGTTCGGAAGATGCAGGTTCTCCCTTACATCATGAAACAGAGCCTCCGCCTCTACATCAAACCCTTTTTTCTTTTCAACGTAAACTCTTCTTACCATGGATTCACTGTCCTTTCTGCGCTTTGCGTGAATGCTATCCTGTATTATAAAAAGCTAGTACAATGTTAGCATTTTTAGCCGGTTTTCGCAACAATTATTGCGCTCAAATCTTTAAATTTGAACGTTTTTCGAACATTACGCCTGTTATTTTTCGTCAATGTTCGTGTTTTTGCATAAAACTGCGCCGCCGCCAAGGTTCGGCGAGATGCATAAAGAGCGCCCCTTTCTTGATCCCATTATTTTCTATCTCTTCTGCTCTGCTTCCAGCTCCGAGAAAACACTCAGATACCGCTCCCCTGTATCAGGTAAAATCATTACTATTTTTTTCCCCGCATTTTCAGGCCTTGCCGCAAGCCTTCCCGCAGCATATATCGCCGCACCGGAAGAAATCCCGACCAAAAGACCTTCCATATGCGCAACATTTTTCATCGTTTGTAATGCATCCTCATCGCGTACCGTCACGATTTCATCAATGATATCCTGATTCAAAACAGGCGGGATAAAATTTGCACCGATTCCCTGTATCTTATGCGGACCTGCTTTTCCTTCCGAAAGCAACGGCGAAGCGGCTGGCTCTACTGCGATGATTTTGATCTTTGGATTTTTCTCCTTTAGATACGTTCCTGTTCCTGTTATCGTACCGCCAGTGCCGAATGTCGCCACCAGAATATCGATCTCGCCATCGGCATCCCGCCAGATTTCCGGTCCTGTCGTCTCATAATGTGCCTGCGGATTAGCAGGATTTTCAAATTGTCCCGCAATAATGCTTCCTGGCCGCTCCGCCGCAAGCTCCTTCGCCTTATCGACACTGCCCTGCATCCCCAAGGCCTGATCCGTCAACACCAGCTCAGCCCCCAGCGCTTTTAACAGCATACGCCGTTCCACGCTCATGCTTTCCGGCATGACCATGACCGCCCGGTATCCTCTTGCCGCCGCAGTCATAGCAATCCCAACACCCGTATTCCCGCTCGTCGGTTCGATAATCGTACCGCCAGGCTGCAATCTGCCCTCACGCTCGGCTTCCACTACCATATGATAGCCGACCCTGTCTTTCACGCTCCCAGCAGGGTTAAAAAATTCCACCTTGGCAATCATCTGACCCACCGCGCCAAATCTCTCTTCCATCTTAGGAAGCCGCAACAGCGGTGTGCTGCCGATCAGCTCCGTTACGGTATTTTTTACATTCATACTCCATACTCCTCCCAAAAAATCAATGATAAAGCTCGTAAAACCATCATCCTAAAACGCCTAAAGAAAAGGCTCACAAATAGATATCCTAAAAGATACTGATAAGAATCCTGCGAAACAGCCGCCTGAAAAACGCCTTAAAACAGTTCCGCCTTTGTAACCTTTTCATCCTCCAGCGTCAGCATATAGCCGTGCCCTGGATCTGGAATCCACTGATAAAAATTATCCTTCTCGCCAGGAAAAATGCATTCCATGATCGCCGATATCGTGCCGCCGTGACACACCACGATGGAAAGTGCTTCCTTGCCGCTATGCCGCATCGCCAGTTCTTTTAAGGCATGGCGTTTTTTCAAATCTTCAAACCCGGCGGCGATCCTTTCATAAAACGCCTTTACGCTTTCACCGTTTGGCGGTGCTAGATCGCCTTGGGGATCTTTCAGCCAAGTCTTGTACGCCTCATTTTCCTTTAAATCCTGATAGCGCTTCATCTCAAAATCACCGAAGTTGATTTCCTTGAGCGCTTCTAACTGCTGATGCGCACGATCGCCATATATGAGCTTCAAGGTCTGATGCGTCCGCTTCAGGTCAGTCGTGTAAAAGTCGGCATCCGTTCCGTCCGGATACAGCCCCGCCTGCGCCAAGGCGGTCAGCTCTGCGACGCCTTCCTCCGCTAAATCGATATCAGCATGACCGTAATAAAGCCGCTTCTTGTTTCCTTCTGTAATCCCATGCCTTATGAGACAAATCTTTGACTTCATTTATTCTACCTTCTTTCCAATGCCACAAAAAACCCTGATTATCTGCTCTGCTTCCCTCGCAAGGTACAGCATCAGCCTGCCGTTCATTTCCCGGAAAGCGCGCAGCGTCGCATCCATCGGTACGATGCCCTGCGAAACGTCGGAAATAATCAGCACTTTCTCTTGCCATTCCGTTCTATGTTTTCTGAAAAAATCAGCCGCTTCTCTGCCTTCACGCGCGCACCGAAGCACGAATTTTTCAATCCCGTAAATCGCATCTTTCGTAAAATCGGGCGTCTTGCCATCGCTGCAATCGCATACCGTACTGATAGGAAAATTTTCCCTGGCATAATCCAGCTTTCCTTGAAACGCCCCGCCAAAAATCAAAACCATAATTCCTCCTTTGCGCCGGGTGCGGGTGGTCAGTGCGTTCCCCGGCATACGTTCAAACGATGTACAAACGATCTCAATGCGCCACTTTTCTGTCACAAACATAATATCCAGATGACCTCATGAATCCATTTCAATCTACACCCTGGCGCACGCTCAAGCAAGCTGCGAACGATCCTCGCATGCCACCTTTATCGCAGCCCACAAGCTCCAACGGGACTCATAAAACCGCTTCAACACACGCCGGTTGTCCCGGCCGCGCATCCAAGCGATGCGAAAGCCATCTCTTTGCGCATTGCTGTCGCGATCGACCGCGCATCCATCATATGCCCAAACACGACGCGGCCACTGCCGCCGCCATCATTCCAAACAATTCGCCCGAAACGATCATATATCCCGCAATATCTCCGCTCATCCCGCCTAGCTGCCGCCTGGCATATGCGCCGATTGCACTTTCACCGATCAACACCAACAAGACGGCCGCCATACAGTACGCCATATAGCGAAACGGCGCATCAGCATAGTCTGTTACAGCCGGGATTACCAGTACCGGCCATACCGTCATAACGGCAAGGATTAGGCTCTCCCACGGTTTGAATGCCCTTTCGGAAGGCTTCGCCTTTTCCGCAAGACCGATATGCCCGGCCCCGGCATCCGCCAAATCCGCATACTGGCTGCTTTGCATGACGGGTTTACGGGCGATACAGTCAGCGGCTAATCCGCGTGAAACTGTCAAAATGAGAATCACGATTCCCGCCCGCCGAAAGGAAAAATCCGCCATCAGCGTCACCATGGATGCTGCAAAGACCAAAAGCATCAACACCACCGCGATCACAGCAAATGCACCGACCGCAGGATCTTTTAATATCTGCTGCCGCTGTGAAAGTGCAGGCCTTCTGGATAAAATCGCATCACTGCAATCCATAAACCCGTCCAGATGGATGAATCCGCTACAGCAGAAATACAAGGCTGTCACTAGCACGCCCGACAAAAGGGCGGGCAGTTTCAGCCAATTCATGAAAGCCCAGGCCGCTATGCAGATCACGCCAAGCAGCGTACCGATCAAGGGCAGCATGCACAGCATCGCTTTCCGGCAATCATCATGCCAACTCTTATATGGACACGGGATAGCAGAAAAATTTCCCCACGCCATGAGAAATCCCCGCAAATATTTCATTTCCACCGTTCCTCTCTCCCATAAGCGATCTCGATCACCTCGTCACAACAGACAGCCAACGCTCTGTCAACAGCGGCCAGGCTGCGCCTGTAATCCTCCACCGCAGGGCTATATACATCAGCGTCCGCGTAAATATAATCCGATACGAACAATGTATTTCCCGTTCCTTGCGCAAACTCCAGCACGTCAGCCTTTACCCTGCCCGGAGCGTTTTCATCCAAGCGTCCATGCTCGTCAAACATCTCATTGTCCAAAAGCGCCGTAACGCTATCCATGAGAAACACCCCGTTTCGATCCACGCCTTCACGATGCAAAAGCTCCGTCAGCGATCGCCCTTGTTCTATGGTTTGAAACCCCCAGCCCTCCCGCTCGGCGATGTGCCTTCTGATGCGGGCATGGTCTTCTTCATCATGCGGGATCATCGTCGCGATATAGTAAAGGGGGACGCCTAAGCGATCCGCCATCTGCCTTGCCCTGCGCTGTGCATAAAAAGACTTGCCATTTTTGCACCCACCGCTGATCAATACATTCATATACCATGCTCCTCTTTCATAAATTCTTTTGGCAATCCCTTGCAATGTTTTTGATATCCCTGACAAAGCTTTCAAAATATCCCCTGTTAGGATTTTTGCGATCCCTTGCGAGAACTTTTCGTGCGCCGCAAATCCGCAAGGTCTTTTCGTGCGCCCCGCAAATCCACAAAACCTTTTCATACGCGCCGAAGGCAAAACCCATCAAAGAAAAGTCGGCTTCGCCGCCTCTCTTGCGGCGATAGATTTTGTTGATATTTTCCGTATCATATTAGAAGCAATCGCCCGCTCTGATTTCATCCAGATAATCATCGTTGATTTCAGCTTCTGCAAAGGTCGCCATATTTCGCATCACATCGCAAGCACCCTTAATGATGTCAAAGGCGATCGGGCAGCCACTGCCTTCCCCAAGGCGCATATCGAGCGCCAGAAATGGCTTTAATCCTAGCTGCTGGATTGCCAGTTCATAACCCTTTTCCCAGGATTTATGGGAGGCAAACATATAGCTGGCGGCTTTCGGCGCGATGATACTTGCCGCAAGTGCCGCCACCGCCGAAATATACCCGTCAATCACAACCGGAAGCCGATAACGCGCAGCGCCGATAAACACGCCCGCCATCGCACAGATATCGAAGCCACCCATGCGCGCCAGGATTTCGATCATCTCGCTACGCACATCGGAAGAGCTACTCAATTCCTTCGGCTCACCGCCGACGGCACGCGAGGCAAAACCGACATCGCTGCCAGCGGCCTGTGCATCAGGATCGGAATCGCCATCAGGTACGGCCTGCGCACCGTCAAAATTTTCTGAAACAGAGGCGCATCGCCCCTGCCCGCCAAGTTCTCCATCAGCACGGGCGGTCTGCGCATCCGCCGCCACATGATCTTCAAGGGCAGCCCGCGCAGCAGGATTGAAATCGCCGCCAGATGCGGCCTGCACGCCGCACCCTTTCATCACCGCCAGCAATCCGCCCTTCCTTCGGAACGGCTCTGATGCCGCATCCACGATTTCCTTCTTCCGCCGATAACTTTGCTCGTTGATCCCGCCGCCTTTTCCACAAGTAAAGCTGCTATCCTTTCCCGTAACCGCCGACAAAATCGCCGCACTGGTAGTCGTATTGCCGATACCCATCTCACCGACCCCAATGATATCAAAGCCATGATCCTTCACTGCCTTCGCCATTTCCATGCCAACAGCGATACAGCGCAATGCCTCGGCTTTCGTCATAGCAGGCTCTTTGGCAAGATTGCTGGTAGCAGCCCTTACCCGCCTGTCAACGATCTTATGCGTATCCCGCAAAGGAACATCGTCGTAAAGCTGCCTTGGGATCGGATGCTTCACGCCCAAATCCACGATGAGAAGCTCGCTGCCAAAGCTTTCAGAAAGCGCACCTACGCCCGTCAGCCTTCGTGTAAAATTCACCGTCTGCGCCATCGTCACGCTTTGCGGCGCGGACGCCACTTTTTCATCAGCGACGCCATTATCAGCGCACAGCACCACGACACACCCTTTTTGAACTTTGTTCAAAACCTTTCCGGTAATACCTGCTATTCTAATAGAAATTTCCTCAAGGCCGCCTAAGCTTCCCGGCGGCTTCGCCAAACACGCCTGCCGGTCAGCCGCTTCCTTCATAATGCCTTGGTCAACAGCATCGATCCGATCTGCGATTTCAAACAATTCCAATTCTTGTTGCTCTACCGTTTTCATGAGTTCTCCTTCTCCCCCGCAAGAAGTCCTTGTTTGCGCGCCGCCTGCCCGGCGTTTATTTGCTTTCCTGCGAATGCGCTACTTCCCCTCAAAGCTCTCCTTCAGATGCCGCAAATACGCTCTCCGCACTACCTGCTACTATTCTGTATGCACCGCACTACCTGCCACTATTCTATATAGACCGCCGCAAACAACGCACAACCGCACACGCCCACAAATCACACAAAAATCAGACGTATATCTTTCAAAAAATTCCGATTCGCTGATGTACGCCAAAATCAGACGCGTATCCTTTGAAAAAGTTCCGTTCAATAACCCGCACCAGGCTATTTTACAAGTACCCTTCCTTCGCAAGCCACGCCACAGAGTCCAGCCCATCAATGCTCTCGATGGTAACCGTCATATCCGCATCACATAAATCAAACACTGCATCCAGCACACGGCTGGTATCGATCACGCCATCTGTCAACGACTGGTGAAGATCGTTTTTACCATCATTGTTATGAAGATGTAAATGTCCCAGATAAGGCGCCAACACCTGAATCCACTCGCACACAGGCACTTTGCTGACACAAGCTGCATGGCCTGCGTCAAGGCACACCTTGATCTGTGGATGTTTCAAGCGCACCGCCAGCTCTGCGAGCATATACGGCTCATCCTCCATCACATTCTCTATCACAATATGAAAACCCTTCGGTTTATCATCCATAAATTCATGCCAAAATTCTACCGATCTGTCCAGATGCCACTCCTTAAAATAGACCTGCGGCACATATCCCGAATGCACGACCATCTTTTTCGCATCGTATTTGAGCACCAGATTAGCCGCCGCATTGAACCTTTCCATCGCCAAAGCTCTTGCCTTCGGATCGATCGCCGCCGGAAACAGCTCATGAAACGGTCCATGCAAAACGCACCCGGATGCAAGCGGCAAGAGGGCTTCGATTTCGCGGCAAGCGGAAGCTGCCGCCTCCCCGTCTAAATTTTCCGGCATACAAAACTGATCCAGCTCCACGCCGATCCCATGCTGCATCAGAATTTCCCGATGCTGCTCACAAACAGTGGCAATGTATAACCTGTCCTTTATATTCCTGTTTTTCATTTTATCCATGCACCGTAGTTCTCCTATTTCTATGATATCATACCGACCGAAAAGAGTGAAGGACAAAGTAACGGAAACGGGAAAGCAGACAATGCGAGCAACCGAAACGAACTACGGCAGACAAAGTGAGCAACCGAAACGAGCAGCAATGCTTAGGCGGCGATGTCCCAGAGGGCACAGACAAAAACGGGGATCGAGAGACGTACCGCCATCACAATCCACATAGTTTCCCAAGCACATCATCTGATTGGCGATTACCCAGCATTGCACCCCTGGGCGGTCAGCCGCCGATTTTCTGCTATTGCAAAAGCTTGCGCCCATACTCATCTTTCGCAACTTTCCTTATAAACAAACCATGCGCCATTGTGCGATTCTCTCAAAATCATAAAAAATGCAGTTTGTAGAGAATTTTGGGTATTATTTCGCAGGAAATGAGGAAAAATCACAGGATTTTCCGGGCGATTCTCTATATATTTTTTGAAACACCTTTTTCAGAGAAAAATCATGCTATAATTCTCTCAAATTAGGAAAATTGACCCTTTGCAAGAGAAAACACTGCGAATTTTACATGAAACCATGTAAAAACGCCTCGAAATTCTCTCAAATCACGAGATATTTAAAAATCCAGAGAAACGGAACAAAGCCATAACCATGACTCCCAGCCGCTGGTATTTCATATAAAATAAAAACCCTCTCTACCAGGTTTTCCAGTAAAGAGGGTATATAGCCAGCCCGCTTTGTCCCGCCGATCGGGCATCTTCAAATTTTTCGTCTATGTCTGGTCGATCCGGCTTGCTTTCAAGTGCCTCCACTGCGCCTGGCCAACCGATTCGGGTTTTCAAACACCTTCGCCTGCACCGAATTGCTCTGTCCAGCCGATCCAGCATTTTCAAACCGTCCCACTGCGCCTGATGATCTGTCCATGCTATCCACTTCCGGCAAAGGACTGCACCCGTCCAGCTTATTCACGTTCTTCAAGCTATTCTGTTTACACCTACTCAGCCCGCCCAGTCGACCAAGTTTCTCTACCTGCGCCTGGCCAGCCTACTCAGTTTTCTTAGGCGTTTCTGCCTGCGCCTGATCGGCCTGTTCCGTCTGTTCAGCCTTTTCATCCGCTCCTTTTTCTTCAAGCGATTCCGTCTGTACCTGCACAGCATCCAACTTGATGTTCTTCTTGAGCTTTACATCAGGTTCTGCCGGAATCTTGAATCCCGGAATAAACCGATCCCATCCGGTCAGCGTCAAAATAAGCAGCGAACCAATCGATATCCATGCGAAGAAATTCAAGCTCAAAAGATCTCCGGCTGTAAATGTTGCCAGCGGGTAAATCGCCGCACAGAGGCCTACATAGTAGATATTGCATACATGCCACGGAATCAATTCGCCCGTTAAAACACCAATGGCATCTCCATACATCGCATTTCTGCAACGCAGGTCATATAAAGCCTCTTCGCTTCCTTCTACATTTTCATCTACGATTTCCTTAATGACAGGGCCCATGGTAGCCATCTGCGCTTGGTCATCTGATAAGAGCATATTGCCCAAAATGCAGAGGATCGCATTGCAAAACATCAGGTGGCGAACCTTTCTCGACGCTTTCAAGCAGAGCATCGCCAGCGGTCTGAACGCATCCATTTCCCGCATAACACCGCCGAATGCGATGACCCACATAACCATGACTACGATCCAGCTTCCTGCATCAGCAAAGGCATCATAGATCTGCTGCATGAACTCGCCAAACGACGTAACCGTTCCGATACATGCGCCCAGCACGGTCGCGCTTAAAATTCCTGCCGTCAGGCAAGTCATCGTTGAGAAACGCAGCACAGCCAAAACGATGATTACGACGATCGGGAGCATCATCCATAACGGAATATTTCCATCCGCAACCTGGTTGAGCAGTTCGACAGCGGCCGGTCTTTCTTCCTCAAGCGCCGCCCACGCATCCTGCGGGATATTGGAAATCGCCTGGGACGCATCCGCCATCTTTGACGACAAATGCATCACAAATCCCGCAACATAGAAACAGATACTGGATATCACCAGACAGCTAATCGACCAGAAAAGCTGTTTTCGGAATCTGTCAACAGCCTGAACATTCTGTATGCCGCAGGTCATGATCGTCGTATCCGAAATCAACGCCATATTATCGCCAAACGCCGCACCGCCTGCGCAAGCGCACATCGTCAGCACAGGATCGCCGCCGACGATATGGCTCATCCAGATAAAAATCGGAATCGTCGCCGCATAAGTACCCCAGGACGTTCCCGTACCGACTGACAGGATACAGGTTACGATAAATGCTACCACTGCGACATTCCGCCCGCTTATTCCCAGCTTGAGCGCCGCCATGATAACGCTGGCGCCTACCCCCGTTACCATGAAGAGTGCCGCAACGCCATATGCCAGCATGAAAATAAAAAATATCATGATTGCATTTTTAACATTGACCACTGCGCCTTCAATAACGTCCGTGACCTTCCGCTTAGTCGTCAGCCTGCATATGATCACCGCATACAGAAATGCCAGCGGCGCTGCCATCAGCATATCAAACCCCGACATAACGAGGCCGCATAATACAACGATCGGAGATAATTTTAAAATTGTAATGAACGCATTCATTTTCTTCTCCTTCCTCCTACAAAACATCGATGGCAAATGTACCTGCGGCTGGCCAGGCTTTTGCCACCATTTTACTTTCCGTCATTTCCCTTGCCCTTTTTGCTTGCCTTGTCCCTTAATAGCCCCTTTGCCTGCTGTCTTTCTACTCGCAACAACTCGAAAGCAATTATTCCGCGTCTATTTTAACATTTACATATCGATCGTTCGTCAGATACATGAGGGACGGATAACTTAAGTCAAATTCCAGGATATCGCCAACCTGTATGCTGTCCTTGCAGTCTTCAATGTCCAGGATTGCATGATCGCTGCTGTC
>CAJUEB010000005.1 GCA_910585135.1 uncultured Eubacteriales bacterium | reverse complement strand
ATAGTAGAATTAGTTGTATCATATATTTCGGAAGTGGGAAAACAGGGACTTTTGGGTATCGAAAGTCTCTCTGCTGGAGATATAGATGAAAAGTATGATTGCTTAGAACGTTATTTTAATTTGTATAATGTTTTTAGAAGAGTTAAACGTAAAGCTTCAGCAATACTGGCTGCTGGAACAGCGGATGGCAGAGACAACCCGTTGAATGGATATGTGACCAAAGAACAGCAGGGCAGATATATTATAACTTTGCTGTCGATCATAGATAAAGATGAAAGGTACAGGGATGCATTGGCTAATATACTTGGAGAAGTTTCCCAATATGGGTTTCTTCCAACAATAGAAAAGAATGTTAATCTGGGAATGGAAGAACTTCAGCTAATTTTTATGGATAAGGGTGATTTGCACTATTTTGATAAAACTGAGGATTCGGCTGAAGGTTCATACATAGCTTATAAAAGTTTAGAGGACATCGGGGATTTTTTGTACGATTATATAATGGTAACAAGGGATTTTTGTGTGGGAAAAAGTAAAACTGCAAGAAATATCATATATAATATGGCTCAATATAATGCTGTAGTGGGCACCTATGAGAATTTGATATACAAAATATTAGATGAGATTGGAGGTGCATGCGAAAGCTTAGACAGAAGTGTTTATTTTAGTGACAGAATACCATTTGATGGAAACGTATATAAAAAGTATATGGAAGCGTTAAAGGATGGAAAAAATAAAAGAATACACTTAAAAATTATGTGTGTTGAACAAATGGCTGAAAAAAACTTCTGGAATCTAATAAAAGTTTTTGATTCATCAAAAGGGGAATTATATTTGAACGCCCTGCTAAAAATAGATGAGTATGCATTAGAACTATCAGGGATGAATATATCATTAGCTTTTTTACCGCAGGAATCCTTGCATGAAAATTCAATTCATGAAAATTATGCATTGGCTTTAAGCAGGAGAAAAGAAATTACTAAATACAAGAAGTATTTTGATATATGGGAATCTTTACTAATGAATTATTTTGGCTATTGCGATAATGAATTGTCCTTTATGCCATGCGTGTCTAAATACGAAGGGAATAAGAAATGGCTATCCGATTTCAATGATACTGAATTAGCCATGATGCTGGAGGGCAAGAGGATAGGGAATATGGCTAAGAGAAAGGTTATTGTAGAAAGAATAGGCGGGTGGATTAACGATAAAGGGGTGTTAAAGATAGAAATAAATTCAGTTGAAGATTTTAAGGCCATTTATGATGTGGTATATAAATTCAAACCAAAAGCACACCTAAAGGAAGGAAAGATAAATATTGGAATAAATAGTTTTAAAAAAGAGGATGCTGTATATGACGAATTAACGAGGGACGAACAAGTATATCTAATATTAGGCGTTTTTCTATCAAAGCTATATAATCGTAGAGATATCTCGATGAACTATTTTATTGAAGTTGCGAACAGAGTAAAATACTGGCTTAACACAAACACAGAGTTCTTTGATGTTATAAATTACGATTACATAATGGTGCTGGTTAATTTGTTTAGGGAACGGTGGGAATGGCCTTTAGCTACAGGGCTAATAGAAAGAAAATTGCAAGAGAACTGATGCTCTCTTGCAATTTTTTTTGGTGTCTAAAAGAGTGTAACCGTTCATTTAGGCATGGTAGGCTAAAAGAGAAAAGAGAACAGAAAGGAGAGGGACATGGAAAATAAAAAAAATACCACACATGGCGAAGGATTAATTAGCCCGGTAGCTAGACTTGTCAGTCCAGTGAAGCGGCTTGCCAGCCCTGTAAAGAGGTTAGGGCCAAAGCCAGGCTTGCAGTCATCACAAGAAGTTCCGTATCAAATAGAGAAGCCGCGGCTAGAGCCAAAGGGACAGGAGGAAGAACGACCTGCAAGAGTGATGGTGAACCAAGAAAAGCAAAAAATCTTTGCGCAGCCGCAAAAAGTTCAAAAAAGGAGACCTCGCTTTTATTGTGCAGGCGGGTATACCGTTGCAGATACCGGCATAGAGAAGGTGGAACTGTTTGCGGGGAAAATCGAAATCAGGCGTGAAATTTTAGAGATCCAGGAAAAATTTGATGAAACGGGGAAGATAACTGGATATAATGAAAATTCGCTGTTTTCTCTGGAAATAGTTACAAAAAAAGGAAGCAAATCCGTGCTGGTTAATCTGGAAGCCATTTACGATGGCAAATTTCTGCAAAAAGAAAGCAAAGGCCGCGTAATTTTGGAACCGGGAGCTAAAGTGAAGAATCTGTATCAGCGGTATGTACGGGAGTTGATCAACCGGGATGATTTTGGTGCAGAATACCGTTTCAATTCGATAGGATGGAAAAATTACAGGAGCGTGGATGGCAGTTTCTACTTTGTCACTCCCAATGGTGTAATTGGAAATCCAGACCTGGCCATGTATGCAAAATCGGAGACCGAATTCGGCAGCAGGAAAATGTATGCAGGCACATCAGTAGCTAAAGCTTTTATCTCGATGAGGGAGATTCTTCCGGAAGACGGGAGGGTTGCGATAGTCATGCAGCTTTATTTCATTCTCGCGTTGTGCCGGAGGCTGCTTATGAATGAAGGCTTGCCATTGCAGTTTCTTCTGGCGATTATTGGCGAGACGAATGCAAGGAAGACCACGTTGGCAAAATTGTTCTTTCGGCTAATGGACAGGTCGGGTGGTCCGGATATTAAGTTTGAATCAACGGTTGTAGCATTAGAGGAGGCAATGGCTAAAAATACAGACGCTGTGACAATCTTTGATGATTTAGTCCCGCCGGTGGATAGGGCGCACGCGAAAGAGTTGATGAAAAAACTGGAGGTCATTACCCGAAGCTACGGTGACAATGTTGGTAAAAAACGCTCGAAAATTTTTGCCACATTAAATCAGGGAGTAGCCGAGTATACGCCAATTACTTCAATGGCTGTGGTTACAGGAGAACAGCTGCCTGTTGAAATCAGGTCGTCCCGGGCCAGAATCCTGAAGCTGGAAATCAGCAGAGACTCATGCGAGCTTGATAAGCTTAGCTGGCATCAGGAACATCTGGAGATTCTTCCCACTTTCGTTTGCCGATTTCTGGAATTTACAACCAACAATCAGAAATCACTAATGGCAAGAGCCAAGGAAGTGTTCGAAGCACACAGAAGAGATTTGTCGTTGCCAATAGATATGCCGCGTTTTCGAGAAACATACGCTATGCTGAAAGTGGCAAGTTACCTTCTGTCGGAGTATCTTGCTTTTACTGGGCATTTCAGCAGAGCCGAGATAGAGGAGAATGCAAGGATAGAAGCTGAAGCCATAAAAAGTGTTATTCAAGAGAATGACAGCGATGCCATGGCCAAGCCAGATGAACAAATCATCGCAGAAATAATTCTTGAGGAGTTTGAACACCAATGTGCAATTGAAGATGTAAAGGACATCCTCAAAACTATCCATGGGCAGGATGATTTTTACATCATCTATCCGTCGAGGCTGCTTGAGATGTTGAAATCCGGGTATGCTAGGAAGGGGAAATTTTCTCCGTTTTCTACCCAAATTGAACTGACTAAATTCCTGGCGAAAAAGGAGCTGATACAAATTAAATCCGAAGGCAGTCAACCGCGATATACACACAAAACTTTTGCACATACCGGTATCCATCGACGGTTTTACGAATTATACAAAATTAAACTGGAAAATTTAATTTCCTAAAACGTTGATAAAATGGGCAAAAAACTAATGAGGAAAAGGGAGGAAGAGTAAGATGGAAAGAATAACGAAAAACCGGAGCGTCCCGATTTGGGAGAAATATGCCTTAACTATAGAAGAGGCGACCATTTATTTTGGCATAGGTGAGAAGGTGCTTCGCCGCTTTCTCAAAGAACATGCCGGTGAAGATTTTTTGATCTCAAACGGAGTGAAAACCCTGGTAAAACGGCGGGCGTTTGAGCATTATTTGGATGAGAAAGTTACGGCATTGTAAGCAGAGAGGCATATAGCAAAAAGGCTCCAGTTATGGTAAAATGTACGTGCCATGCTGGAGCCTTTTCCATAAGAAAGGAAACTGACAATGGCAGAGAAAAGAAGAGATAACAAGAACAGGATATTGAGGAGTGGCGAGAGCCAGAGAAAAGACGGGCGGTATATGTATAAATATACAGACAATGCTGGCAATGTGAAATATGTTTACAGCTGGAAATTAGTAAAATCAGACAGCGTTCCGGCAGGAGCAAGCGATGATGCTCCTCTCCGGGATAAGATAAAGCTGATTCAAAAGGATTTGGAAGACGGCATCTCTTCGCACAACGGGGATATTACAGTCCTAGAACTGGTGGCCAAATATATTGCCCAGAAAACAGGGGTAAGGCATAATACCGAGTCGAATTATAGATTTGTAATAAATATCATTAAGAAAGAAGAATTCGGCAGTAGAAAAATCGGCAAGGTGAAATTATCAGATGCAAAGGCATGGTTAATCAAGCTGCAAAGTGATGGCCGCGGATACAGCACGATACATGCGGTAAGAGGTGTTGTAAGGCCTGCCTTTCAAATGGCTGTCTATGATGATTTGATACGCAAGAATCCCTTTGAATTTCAGATGGCAACAGTGGTTGTCAATGACAGTGTGACAAGGGAAGCGATTACAAGAAAGCAGCAAAGGGATTTTTTGAAGTTCGTAAAATCCGATAACCATTTTAGTAAGTATTACGAAGGGATCTATATTTTGTTCCATACGGGACTGCGTATTTCAGAATTCGTAGGACTGACCATAGATGACATTGATTTGGAGGACGGGGTGATAAATGTCAATCATCAGTTACAGCGCACACGAAATATGGAATACATTATCGAGGATACGAAAACGGGAAGCGGCACAAGGATGCTTCCCATGACGGAGGACGTAAAGGAATGCTTTCGCAAAATCATAGAGAACAGGAAAAAGGTGATAAAGGAACCTGTTGTCTATGATAAAAATGGCACATCATATGAAGGCTTTTTATACCTGGATAAAAATAATATACCGATGGTTGCACTTCATTGGGAGAAATACTTCAAGCATATTGTCGAAAAGTATAACAGAATTTATAAAGAGGAAATGCCGACGATTACTCCTCATGTATGCCGTCATACATTTTGCTCCAATATGGCAAAGTCTGGAATGAATCCAAAGACATTGCAGAAGATCATGGGGCATTCAGATATAGGAGTTACATTGAATACATATACCCATTTGGGCTTTTCCGATGTTCAAAAGGAGATGGAACGTATTAATGCGGCAGAAAATGAAGAGTTGTAATGCAAAAATGTAAGTTGTAAAATGGCAAACCGTATGTCATTTTACAACTTATTTTACAACTTTTGAAGGAAAAGATAAGTTGTAAAATATAATAATATGCACAGATATGCAAAAAATATATTTGAATGTAATTGGCTTAAAATGTTGAAATTCCAATGATAATCGAACTTAAACCAAAATAGGAAAGGATATACGAAACATGACAAAAATACTATTCATCTGCCACGGCAATATCTGCCGCTCCCCCATGGCAGAGTTTGTTTTAAAACACATGGCCGCGCAGGCAGGTGCGGCAGATCAGTTTTATATCGAGTCAGCGGCAACCAGCAG
This sequence comes from uncultured Eubacteriales bacterium, assembly GCA_910585135.1. Classification (GTDB taxonomy): domain Bacteria; phylum Bacillota; class Clostridia; order Peptostreptococcales; family Anaerovoracaceae; genus Lentihominibacter. Next base: position 24,081 of record CAJUEB010000005.1, on the reverse strand, counting down.
GGAAGAGATTGGAAACGATACGCATCCTGGAACGAAGAAAATGCTGGCAGAGCATAGCATCCCATGTAGCAAGCGGCGCGCAAGGCAAATCACAAAGAACGATTATGAAAGCTTCGATTACATCATCGGAATGGATGACGCTAATACCCGCAATATCACGGCGATATGCGGCGGTGATCCACAAGGCAAGGTGTTTAAGCTCCTGGATTTTGCGGGAAAGGATCGGGATATCGCCGACCCATGGTATACGGGAAATTTTGAAGAAACATATGCGGACGTGTCTGAAGGCTGCAAGGCGTTGCTGGAATCGCTCGTTTGAGGGTGTGGCGAAAGGCTGCCGGGTACGGACGAAATCATTTTCGGATTTCTGCTGGAAAACCGCCGCAACTTGCTGGAATCGCTCTCTTAAAGATGTGATGAAGGATCTCGGACAGGGCAGACAGGGCGATATCGTTTTCGGATAATGTGGCGGGAAGCTGCCAAACACGAGCGGTATCGTTTTGCATATTTGATGGAAAGCCGTCGGGCATTGCTAAAACCACTCGTCTGAAGATATGGCAGGAGGCCGTCAGGCGTTGCCGTTATCACTCTTTTCAGGTGTAATTGGAGGAGGAGAAAAATGAAGCTTTTGTTTTGTTCCATTGCTTTTATCGGCCTGGGACTTTGCAGCATTGTGGCAGGCATCTTGAATCGAGGCATTAAAAGCAGAAAAGCTGCGATATGGATCGGAATAGGACTTGCCGCAATCGGAGCCGTGACTTTGGCTGTCATGTATTTTTTTGGTGAGGACAGTGTCGTATTTGTGTGGGTACTCTGCATGGCGGCAATCATGTTTATTACAGCTTTCCATCTGACCTCCATCACGTTCCGGTGCCGCTTGCCGATCATGGGAAGATATGAAGGCGCAAACCGATATTCTGGCTCTTATGGCATGGCGAGTTACAGCCCGGTATTTACATATGAATATGGAGATGAAGTATACCAGGAGCAGACGGCGCAGAGTTTTCCGATGCGCTATATCAGAAAGAATTTTTCCGAAGGCGAGTACCGCCGCATTTATATTGACCCGGAGAAGCCGGATTCTTTCATATGCGAAAAGAAGCCGAATATCATATTATGGGTTCTGGGCGTTGTGTTTCTTGTCTGTGCCCTGTTGCTTATATGACCACTGCCTTTTGCAATCGCAAATATGAAAATAGATAAGAAGATCTTGACAACAACTTTAAAAACGGAGGAATTGTATGAAAGTGTTAAAGAACGTATTGATTTTAGCAGCTTGCTTTACCCTGTTGTTTTGCACGGCTTGCAGCGATAATCAGACTGCATCAGAGAATGCGGATCAAGAAAAAACAGAGAAAGAACAAACAGAAGAAGTGAAGCCGGTACAGCTAAATAATACTTATGTAACAAAATATGGCGATGTTAATGCTGTTACATATCCGAAATTTTCTTTTGACTATCCTGATAATTGGAAAGTTTCTGCCGAAGAAGTCAGTGCGACCAGTGAAAAGGTCGTATTATCAAATGACAGAGGAGCAACCGTTACTTATTCTTATATAGGTGGCGTTGCAGAAGGCCAGCTTGGAGGTGCTTCAGCAGTTACGATGGCGCGGGTAGATGTGTCGAAAGCAGGCGATTCACAATTCATTCCCGGCTATGTACAGGCTACCGATCATTCCGGGCTGGGGAAATTTATGGTAGCAAAATTAAAAGTTACAGGTCAGATGGATATGAAGAATGATTCGGATTTTCAGGACGTGGACGGAAAAGTATCTTATGGGGTTTTGCCGGAATCATGGATTGGAACGAAAGATGATGTAAGGAGAACTTTTGAGGCCGACTTTGCATTTTGGTACAGCGGTTACATTTCTGTGATTGCAATTTCGCCTGACGAATCGTTTACATCGGAAGAAGAAAAAGAGGTTTTGGCAATTTTGGGGAGCTTTAGAACAGAATAGGTTATCGTTTCGCGGTAACGTGCAGTATGAAAAAGCATGAAATCAATCGTGTGAGCGAGGTGTTATGGACACATGAATGAAAAATTTATTAGCGTATTTTCGCAATTTCACCAGGTTAAGGGCTTTTTTTCGTTGAAAAGCGGCGCATCTGTCGGATATCCATATGATCGTATGGATGTTTTTGAAGAAATTGGTCTTTCAGATGCAGTGCCTGTATGGCCGAAGCAGATCCATAAAGATCATATCGAGGCGATCGTGGAAAAGCCGCAAAGGTCTTTGAAGCTTGCAGATACGGATGGTCTTATTACCAATGTGAAAGGTGTGCTTTTGACGACGGTGCATGCCGATTGCCTGCCCGTATATTTTTTCGATCCGGCACAAGAAGCAATCGGTCTTGTCCATGCGGGCTGGCGCGGCAGTCTCGCAGGAATCGCGCCAAAGGCTGTGAAAAAAATGGGTACGACATTTGGCAGCCGCAGCGAGGATATTTTCGTTTATATTGGACCGGGGATCAGCAAATGCTGCTTTGAAACGGGGATTGAGGTTTACCGTGCTTTTCAGGAAGCCTGGCCGTTCATCGATGAGGCAGCGGGACAAATGGCAGAACGAGCATCGTGTAAAACATCGGGTTTCATGCCGGAGCAAGCACAGAACCAAGCTCCCGGCAAACCGCATGGCGAAAAGTATTATATCGATTTAAAAGCGATCAACAAGCGGCAGCTTGAAAATACGGGAATAAAGCCGGAACATATCGAAGTTAGCCATCATTGTACGTATTGCGAGCCGGAGCTGTTCTGTTCTTACCGAAGGGAGGGCGGTACGTATCAACGTATGGGTGCAGGACTGTGCATGAGTTAAAGGGTTTCGGTACTTTGATTTTTATCTTAAATCGCCGTTTTTGGTTTCGCTCATCTGTCTGCTCCTTCGCCCTTCAAACAGGCGCAGAGATTTGATCGGATTTTTCGTTTTTCGAGCCGGCGTTTGGTTTGCCCGATTTTTTCCATTTTTGAATCGCCGCTTTCGGTTTTTCATATTCATTATCTTTTTTTGGTGATCCGATTTGCCGCCGTAGGCTTTATTTATTTTGTTTATCTTTTCCCGCTCATCAGCATGAACCGAAAAATCGGATTCGGCTTCGGCAAGCTAGGCTGATCAGGAAATTTTGCCAGCCTTTTGAATCGCCGCTTCTCCCTTTAAAACTTTACCAAAACAGTTTAATATGATTGCTATTTTTCCTGCGAAGGCTTATAATAAATGCATATGTGATTTTAACGAGAAAGGAATAGCAAATGCTTGAAGTAGAAAATCTGGCTTTTTCCGTCTATGAGAACGGAACGGAGAGAATGATATTATCAGATGTGAGCTTTGATGTGAAAAAGGGCGAAATGCTGGTGATCACAGGACCGAACGGAGGCGGCAAATCGACGCTTGCCAAGGTGCTGATGGGGATCGAGCAGGCGAAAACAGGAAAAGTCGTGCTGGATGGCGAGGATATCACAGGCTATGATATCGATGAACGGGCGAAAGCGGGAATCGGCTTCGCGTTTCAGCAGCCTCCCAGGTTTAAAGGCATGACGGTGGACAAGCTGATTTCCCTGGCAGCAGGCGAACCAAAAGATGAATCTGAATGCTGTGCGCTGCTAAGCAGGGTAGGCCTGTGTGCGCAGGAATATGTAAAACGCCAGGTTGACAATACGCTTTCCGGCGGTGAGATGAAGCGGCTGGAAATCGCCACAGTGCTGGCAAAACCCCATAAGATTTGCATTTTCGACGAACCGGAAGCAGGGATCGACCTGTGGAGCTTTTCCATGCTGATCGAACAGTTTGAAGAAATCAAACAGGATGAAAACCAGAGCCTTATCCTGATCTCCCATCAGGAACGGATCATGCAGATGGCCGACCGGGTGATGGTTATTGAAGATGGAAAGGTCGCAGGGCTAGGAAGGCGGGAAGATATTTTGCCCCAACTGATGGCGCAGGGGACTTCTTGCTGTGCGTGTATGTAGAGAGCAGAGGGAACAATATAGGAGGATAGTAGCGTGGCAGAACTTGACAAAGTAACGCAGGCAATACTGAAATATATCGACGAAGCCGGATTTAAACAGGAAGGCGCATTCAATCTCCGGCACAATGGGATGTCTTTGTGCCATGGGAACAGCGAGCATGTGAAGATCGTAAAGAAAGAAGACAAACAGGGGATCGATATTTACATCGATGGCAATACAAACGGCGAGGAGATTCATATTCCGGTTGTGGTGGACGCATCGGGATTTACCGATAAGGTTTACAATGATTTTCATATCGCAGACGGTGCAAATGTAGTGATTATCGCAGGCTGTGGCATTCATAATGATGGTCATGCGGACAGCAGGCATGACGGCGTTCATTCCTTTTTCGTGGGAAAAGGCGCGAACGTGACGTACCGGGAAAACCACTATGGTGCGGGAGAAGGCGATGGCGCGCGGATTCTGAACCCGGTTACGAAAATATATGTGGACGAAGACAGCGTGTTCACCCTCGATACGGCGCAGATCAAAGGCGTAGATTCGACGAAGCGGGAAACCGAAGTGGAGCTTGCAGCAGGCAGTAAGCTCTTTGTGATGGAAAAGCTGATGACACATGGAGAGCAGATGGCGGAGTCCAATATGCAGATCAAGCTTAACGGGACGGCAAGCTCGGCGCAGATCATATCCCGGTCTGTAGCGAAAGAGCATTCGGCGCAGGTATTCCATCCGGCAGCGGTGGGAAATGCAAAATGCAATGCGCATATCCAGTGCGATTCTATCATCATGGATGAAGCGCAGGTTCGTTCGATCCCGGAAATCAACGCAAGGCATCTGGATGCGGCCATTGTACATGAAGCGGCGATCGGCAGGATCAATGATGAGCAGCTTATTAAGCTGCGGACGATGGGCATGAAGGCGGAAGAAGCGGAAAGCGTTATCATAGAAGCATTTTTAAATTGACCAAGCTTTGGTATTTATGCCGACGGGCATGAATGCGGACGAGGCGGGAGGAGACGATGATGAAACTGATTTCCTGGAATGTGAACGGGATAAGGGCAGCCATGGGCAAGGGCTTTCTTGATTTTGCAAAGGCGCAGGATGCGGACGTGCTTTGCATACAGGAGACGAAAATGCAGGAAGGGCAAGCGGAAGTTCCTTTGGACGGATACCATCAGTACTGGTGTTCGGCGGAGAAAAAGGGATATTCCGGCACTGCCGTATTTTCCAAGATAAAACCGTTGTCCGTGTCTTATGGCCTGGGGATTGAAGAGCATGACCACGAGGGTCGTGTGATTACGGCTGAATATGAGAATTTTTATCTGGTAAACGTCTATGTGCCAAATTCCCAGGATGGACTGAAACGCTTGGATTACCGTTTGAAATGGGAGGACGATTTTCTGGCATACCTCAAACGGCTGGAGGAGCAAAAGCCAGTCGTAACCTGTGGTGATTTCAATGTCGCCCATCAGGAAATCGACCTGAAAAACCCGAAGACCAACCGTAAAAACGCCGGGTTTACCGATGAAGAGCGGGCGAAGATGACGCAGATGCAGGAAGCAGGCTTTACCGATACCTTCCGTTATTTTTATCCCGATGCGGAAGGCGTTTATTCCTGGTGGAGCTATCGGTTTAACGCGAGAAAGAACAACGCCGGGTGGCGCATTGATTATTTTCTTACATCTAAAGCGCTGGATGATAAGCTGAAACGGGCGGAAATTCTGACCGATGTTTACGGCAGCGACCACTGCCCGGTGCTTTTGGAAATCGATTGTTAGCATACGTTTCGGAAGAACCCGCATAAATTAAAACGCAGTACGAAAGGAAGAAGTGCTTTCCTTCTGCACTGCGTTTTTTTATTATAGGGGAAATATTAACAAAGCCTATTGCCGAAAGCGAATCGGCGAAGTCGATTCTGTCCCTCTCATATCATGCCGATAAAATGCTGCACGACCAGCGATACGACTGCTACGACAAACCAGCAGCAAAGCCCTAGGCAAATCGGTTTTAAGCCATTGGTCAGGAGCTTTTTTAAGTTGGTGTTGAGGCCGATGGCCGTCATCGCCATGATGATCATGAATTTGCCGATGGCGACGAGCGTTTCCGAAACCGAAGCAGGAATCGGCAGGAAGGTATTGAGGATGGCGGTCAGCACGAAGCCCAGCACGAACCAAGGAAACACCTTGACGAAGCTAAAATTGTTATCCGCATCATCGCTTCCCAAGGCCTGCGCCCGTGATATCTTTCTGGCAGTATAAATCGCAAGCACTAAAGTGATAGGAACGATCATGAGCGTTCTTGTGAGCTTGACGATCGTAGCGAACGCCAGTGCGGTATTGTTCCCTGCGCCGCTGCTCCACGAAGCGCCTGCCGCCACGACCGACGAAGTATCGTTGATGGCAGTTCCGGCCCACATGCCAAACCCGGTATCGCTCAGTCCCAGCATATGGCCGAGCGGCGGAAAGATAAATACTGCGATGATATTAAAGAGAAATATCGTTGAAATCGCCTGTGCGACATCCTCATCCTTCGCCCGGATTACGGGGGCTGTGGCAGCGATGGCCGAGCCGCCGCAGATAGATGTTCCCACGCCGATCAGGGTCGTCGTATTGCTGTCGATCTTCATTGCCTTGCCGACGAAATAAGCGGTGATAAAGGATGCAGTAAGGGTAAACAGCATCACTAGTAGCGACTGTCCGCCGACCTTGATCACGTTGAACAGATTCATTTCAAATCCCAGCAGGATGATCGAATATTGCAGGATGTATTTTGACGTGAATTTAATTCCCTTATCCAGCTTCGCTGGCCTTTTCAGGAGCGCGAGGATCATTCCCAGCAGGATTCCGAAAACCGGACCGCCGATGATCGGGAATTTCATCCCCAAAAGCCAGGCGGGGATTGCGATTAGAAAACAAAATAGAATTCCGAAAATCGTTTCTTTTTCAAAAAATTTGTCTTTCATGTAATATTCTCCTCTCATAAACAAAAAATATTATACGATAAAATGAATTTTGCTGCAAGCATTGCAGGGAATCGGTTGCTCAAATGAAAGCACTAGGATGCCCAGGCGGACACACTGGACGATTGCAGCGGACGCTTTTCCGATTGGGTCCTGGGAATACGGCTGCTCTGGATTGGACCTGCGGAAGTTTGGATCTTAGCAATTTAGCCACAAAAAATCTTAGCAGGCTGCCTATTTGCAAAAAAAACCTTGCAATATACCCATAGGGGGTATATGATAGAAGCATCATATACCAGGGGGAGGTATTTGGCGAATGGAATGCGGACAAGAACAAAAACAGGGTCAGAAGCAGGACCAGGATCAAAAACAGGTGCAGAACTGTTGCCATAAAACCAAGCAGCGGTCGCAGGAAGAATACAAGCAATTGATAAACCGCCTCAGCAGAATCGAAGGGCAGGTAAGGGGGATCAAGAAAATGGTGGAGGAGGATGCGTACTGTACCGATATTCTGGTACAGGTCGCCGCTGCCAATGCAGCATTGAATTCTTTTAATAAAGAGCTGCTCGCCGCCCATATCAGAACCTGCGTGGCAGATGATATCAGGGCGGGACAAGATGAAACGATCGAAGAGCTTGTTGCGGTTTTGCAGAAGTTGATGAAATAAAGGGGAAACGAGGAGGTCAAATGAAACAGTATAGCGTTACAGGGATGAGCTGCGCGGCGTGCAGCGCACGGGTAGAGAAAGCGGTAAATAAGCTGCCTGGCGTGGAGAGCTGCTCTGTCAGCCTGCTGACAAATTCGATGGGCGTGGAAGGCGATGCAGCTCCTGCCGAGGTTATTGCCGCAGTGGAGGCGGCAGGCTATGGCGCTTCGGAAAAGGGGGGACGTGCAGAGGGAATGCACAGCAGCACCCAGGGCGCTTCTCTTTCAAGTGATGCGGAGGCGCTTCGGGATACTGAGACGCCTGCGCTGAGGCGGCGGCTTATCGCTTCTGTTGCCGTACTCGTCGTTTTGATGTATTTTTCCATGGGCAGCATGATGTGGGGGTGGCCTGTTCCCGGATTTTTAGCGGGAAATCATGTGGCGATGGGGCTTTTGCAGCTGCTTCTGTCCGCGGTCATCATGGTGATCAACCAGAAGTTTTTTGTCAGCGGGTTTCGAAGCTTGTGGCATAGAGCGCCTAATATGGATACGCTTGTTGCGCTTGGTGCGGGAGCGGCCTTTGGATACAGTACCTATGCGTTGTTTGCGATGACATCTGCCGTGCTAAGTGGTGATCATCAAGCGGTCATGGATTATATGCATGAATTTTATTTTGAATCAGCAGGCATGATATTAACGCTGATTACCGTAGGCAAGATGCTGGAAGCCCGTTCAAAGGGACGGACCACTGATGCATTGAAAGGATTGATGCGGCTGGCGCCAAAAGATGCAGTGATCATCAGGGATGACATAGAAGTGCAGGTTTCCATTGAAGATGTCCGTAAAGGCGATCTTTTCGTCGTGCGTCCGGGGGAAAACATCCCGGTTGACGGCATCGTCGTAGAGGGAAGCAGCGCGGTCAATGAAGCGGCGCTTACCGGGGAAAGCATTCCAGCAGATAAAAGCGTTGGGGATAAGGTTTCAGCGGCAACGGTCAATCAATCCGGATTTTTGCAGTGTGAAGCGACCAGGGTCGGGGAGGATACGACACTGTCGCAAATCATTCAGATGGTCAGTGACGCTGCGGCAACGAAAGCGCCGATCGCAAAGGTTGCCGATAAGGTTTCGGGCGTTTTTGTCCCGGTGGTCATTATAATCGCTGCGATCACCGTGTTGTGCTGGCTGTTTGCCGGGCAGGCAATGGGCTTTGCGCTGGCAAGGGGAATTTCCGTATTGGTGATAAGCTGTCCTTGTGCGCTGGGGCTGGCGACGCCGGTTGCGATCATGGTCGGAAACGGCATGGGCGCGAAAAACGGAATCCTGTTTAAGACAGCCGTATCTCTTGAGGAGGCCGGAAAGGCGCAGATCGTTGCGCTGGATAAAACGGGAACGATCACGAAGGGAGAGCCGAAGGTCACGGATATGATTCCGGCAGATGGAATTGGCACAGAAGAGTTTTTGCAGATGGCATATTCCTTAGAGGCGAAAAGCGAGCATCCTCTGGCTTCTGCGATTGTTCAGGAGGCAGAAACGCAAGGACTTACGGCTTCTGCGGTTTCTGATTTTAAGATTATGCCGGGAAACGGCCTTGTGGCTAATCTCGGGCAGGATGCCTTGACAGGCGGCAACCTGGACTTTGCAAAAAGCCGTTTCTCAGTGCCGGAAAAGGCCGTAACGCAGGCCGAAGCGCTTGCACAGGAGGGAAAGACGCCGCTCTTCTTTGGCAAAAGCGATCGTTTTATGGGATTGATCGCCGTGGCAGACGTGGTAAAAGATGATAGCCCGCAGGCCGTCAGGGAATTGCAGAATATGGGTATCCGGGTCGTAATGCTGACAGGCGATAACCGGCGCACCGCTGAAGCGGTCGGAAAGCAGGCCGGGGTGGATCAGGTGATCGCAGGCGTGCTCCCGGAAGGTAAGGAGCAGGTCATCCGCCGATTGCAGGAGGGCGGCAAGGTCATCATGGTAGGGGATGGCATTAACGATGCGCCGGCTTTGACGAGAGCTGATATGGGAATTGCGATCGGAGCGGGAACGGATATTGCCATAGATGCGGCTGATATCGTGCTGATGAACAGCAGCCTCCGGGATGTTCCGGCAGCCATCCGCCTCAGCCGGGCGGCTCTGCGTAATATCCACCAGAATCTTTTCTGGGCGTTTATTTATAATATCATCGGGATTCCGCTGGCGGCAGGTGTATTTATCGCTGCACTGGGCTGGCAGCTCAATCCGATGTTTGCGGCCGCCGCCATGAGTTTATCCAGCTTCTGTGTTGTGACCAACGCACTGCGCCTTAATTTGCTGGATATCCGGGACGGGAGACGGGATAAAAAGAAAATCAGCATGGTAACGCTCGCGTTATCGGAAGATACGGGAGCGAAAGATAAGGAGGAAAGAAATATGAAAAAGACAATGAAGATCGAAGGGATGATGTGCGGGCATTGTGAGGCGTCGATAAAGAAGTGCCTGGAGGATATGCCGGAGGTAGCGGCGGCGGATGTAAGCCATGCATCGGGAACAGCAGTCGTGGAGCTGGCGTCGGATGTGGCTGACGATGTGCTGAAAAAGGCTGTGGAGGCAAAGGATTATAAAGTAGTCGGCATCGAATAACCAAGGGATACCGCCGGGCCGGAGCATCGTTGGATAACCTTTCTTGTTTTGCCAGCTTTGCTGCGGCAGAAAATGAGAATCATAAAGACAATCACCGCCTAATATATTATTTCAGGTGGTGATTTAATTTGATTATAATGGTGAGAAAAAAAGGCTTGTTTAAAACCCTGGGTACGCTTGCCGTGGCAGGCGTAATGGCCTTCGCCGTTTTGACGGGGATTGCAGCGATGCAGGATCAGGGTATCCATACGTCGGCAGATGGAAACTGGGGACTCAGCTTTCAGCAGGAGGGTGCTGCGCCGATTGCAAATGCCAGCGCCGAATACCTTGCGAAATACGATGGATATTATGCGGCAGCAACGGAAAAAAAGGTGCTGTATCTGACCTTTGATGCAGGCTATGAAAATGGATATACAGAAAAAATTCTCGATGTCCTCAAAAAACATGATGCTCCGGCGGCATTTTTCCTTGTGGGAAATTACATACAGACCAGCCCTGAGCTGGTAAAGCGCATGGTAGCAGAAGGGCATCTGGTGGGCAATCATACATATACCCATCCCGATATGTCGGAAATTTCCACAAAGGATGCTTTTGCCGATGAACTTGCTCAGCTGGAAACTGCGTATAAAGAGGTAACCGGGCAGGAACTTCCGCGGTATTACCGGCCGCCGCAGGGGAAGTACAGCGAAGCAAATTTGAAGATGGCGAAGGAACTGGGCTACAAAACGATTTTCTGGAGTCTTGCTTATGTGGACTGGTATGAATCCGACCAGCCGACGAAGGAAGAAGCCTTCGACAAGCTCGTGCCGCGCGTTCATCCGGGCGCGATCGTGCTGCTTCACAGCACCTCGAAAACCAATGCGGAAATTCTTGATGAGCTGCTCACCAAGTGGGAGGATATGGGATACAAGTTTCAATCCTTAGAAAAGCTTCCATCGTGAAAGTACAGGTTCGCATCGCCGAAAGATAGAGCCTGGATATGTGGAAAATACAGACAATCTCGGAAACGATACATCTATCATAAAATGTATGATTTTTGGCACACTAAAAATGTTGTCAATTATATGCGATTCATTGTAGAATATAGATTAGGATAGTTTCGCAACAGACGTAGAAAGGAGCATATTATGCCATATTTGATTGTACTTGGGATTATCGTAGCGGGAATTGCGGTCGCTATTTTTAAAGTCAATAAAATACAGTCGGATCGGTTCATTGAAATGGTGCAGAAGGCGAAGGTTGCGGACGATGCGGATGACGCAGATGATGCCCCTGATACCGGCGCGGAGGATGCTGGGTCAAAAAATGACGCCTCATCAAAATAAATATGTAACGGATATCGCGCTCCTTTCATAGTATAAAGCATACAAAAGGAAGGAGAGATTGATATGTCAAACTGGAATTGCTGTAATGGAAATACAGCGTTTAATATAGACTTTAACGATAATTGTGGATGCAATGAAAGAGGCACGATCACAGTTGCGTGCGGAGGCTGTCATTGCAATGATATTGCGACCATCACGGTTTCTGCCGCAAACAGAGGCTGCTGCTGCGAGGGGACTGCTCGCACGAGGAATCGATGCGACTGCGGTTCGGCGTGGACGTCGGAGCGATGCGGCTGCCGTTCCTGGAATACAGAGACTAGAACTGGCCGAAATGGCGGTTGTGGCTGCTGCGGTGGCCATGATGACCATGGAACGCATGGCCACGACCACGGTCACGGATGCGGCTGCTGCTAACAAAGCGATAAAGAAAAACTAATAGATCAATAACAACAGGGACAGGGAATCAATTTCCCTGTCCCTTTATTGATGAAGCGTTGTGTGAAGGTGAGCCGCGCTGTCAGCAGAATCTCTGATTCCGTTTTGCAGGCCCTTTTATTTATCGCTTCCCTCTGGCGATCGCTTTCTTCATTCTCGTCAGTCCTTTTTCAAGAATCTTGCGCGGCATGGCGAGGTTCAGGCGGATATATCCGTTGGCGTTACCGACGAACATCTTGTCTCCGCCTTCCAAAAGCACGCCTGCATTGTTGGCGAAGAACAGCGGCAGGTCTTTCGTATCGGCAAGGACGCCGTTCATATCGAGCCATGCGAAGTAGGTCGCTTCTGGTGGCTTGAACGCAACTTGCGGAACGTTTTCTTTTAAGAAAGCATCTACATATGCAAAATTTTCATCGAGGTACGCTTTTAGCTGTTCCAGCCACTCTCCCCCTTGCTCGTAAGCAGCTTTATGCGCAGCGACGGAGAGGGGATTGACTGCGCCGATGCTCTTGTCGCGGGCAATAAACCGAGATCGTTCTGCTGCATCGCGGATGATGACGTGGGAAAACTGCATTCCCGCCAGATTAAAGGTTTTGCTCGCGGACATGCAGGTGATGAGCCGCTTGTAGTCCGGCATGATTTTTCCCATTGGCGTATGATGCAGACCGCAGCGGATGAGGTCGCAGTGGATTTCATCGGATATGATCCAGAGATCGTGCTTGCTGGCGATCGCAGCCATGCGGCCAAGTTCTTCTTCCGTCCAGATGCGCCCGGTCGGGTTGTGCGGATTGCAGAGTATGAAAACCTTCACCGCAGGATCTGCCGCCTTTTTTTCCAGGTCGTCAAAGTCGATGAAATATTTGGCCTTCTCTTTTATCAGTGGGAGCTGTATTAGCTCCCTGTCATTGTATTTGCAGGCGTGAAGAAAGAACCCGTAAGCAGGCGTGAAGGTCATTGCTTTTTCTCCGGGCTTCAGCAGGTCTTCCATGATTTGATAGAGCGCAGGGATGATCCCAGGGGAGAATACAAGCTCCTTTTTTGGAAAGCCCCAGCCGTATCGGTCGTGACACCAATTTTGAACGGCTTCATAGTAGCTGTTATCTGACACGATAGTATAACCGAGGATTTTCTGCTCGACGCGGTCGATGATCGCCTGGCGAATTTCCGGCGCTACGGCAAATTCCATATCAGCGACCCACATCCGTACAAAATCATCATCCGCGTATGGAAATTTTTGTTCCGATCCGCATTTAAAGATATAGGAACGCCAGCCATCCACATTTTCGGAATTGGTGTTTTTTCGATCGATGATTTCGTTAAAATCGTATTTCATAAGAGATCTCCTTTGATAATTTCAGGCAAAGCATCCTGATAGATACCCTCTTAGTTTTTCAGGCTTTGCATCGGCGCTGGAATTTTACCGCCCCGGTTGATCATTACCGCCGGGGATTTCTGATTGACCTTCATGATCGGACCGCTGCCCAAAAGACCGCCGAAGTCCAGTATTTCTCCTTCGCGGTAGCCGATAGCAGGAATGACCCTGACTGCGGTGGTTTTGGAATTGACCATCCCGATGGCTGCTTCGTCTGCGATGATGGCAGAAATCGTCTCGGCAGGCGTTTCCCCTGGCAGGACGATCATATCCAGGCCGACGGAGCATACGGCGGTCATGGCTTCCAGTTTTTCGATGGAAAGCGTTCCCGCTTTAGCCGCTTCGATCATCCCGGCATCTTCTGACACAGGGATAAAAGCGCCGGATAATCCGCCTACATTTGAGGAAGCCATGATGCCGCCTTTTTTTACCGCATCGTTGAGCATGGCCAGGGCGGCAGTCGTTCCGTGCGTACCGCATTGTTCAAGGCCGATTTCCTCTAAAATATAGGCTACGGAATCGCCGATGGCAGGGGTAGGCGCAAGCGAAAGGTCAATGATCCCGAATGGTACGCCGAGCTTAGCCGATGCTTCTGCGCCGACGAGCTGCCCCATCCTAGTAATCTTAAAAGCGGTTTTCTTAATGAGATCAGCGACTTCTGACAAAGATGCGTCCTTTGGCATTTTTGAAAGCGCCGACCTGACGACGCCAGGCCCGGAAACGCCGACATTGATCACGCAGTCCGGCTCACCGATGCCGTGAAAAGCGCCTGCCATGAATGGGTTGTCTTCCGGGGCATTGCAGAACACGACTAATTTGGCAGCGCCGATGCATTGCCGCTTCCTTGTTCGTTCCGCCGTTTCCTTTACGACCGTCCCCATTATTTTAACGGCGTCCATATTGATGCCCGCTTTTGTAGAACCGACATTGACCGATGAGCAGACGAAATCGGTTTCAGCCAGCGCACGGGGGATCGATTCGATCAGTTCCTTATCGCCTGCGGCAAATCCCTTGTGGACGAGTGCGGAATAACCGCCGATGAAATTGACGCCGACCTCCTTTGCAACGTGATCCAGCGTCTTTGCATATGTGACGGGATCGCCCCCGGAGGCAGCGGCAAGAAGGGAAACAGGGGTTACGGATATGCGCTTGTTGACGATGGGAATGCCGTATTTCTTTTCGATGTCTTCCCCTGTTTTCACCAGGTCTTTCGCCAGCCTGTATATTTTGCGATGGATTTTTTCACAGGATCTGTTGATGTCGCTGTCTGCGCAGTCCATCAGGGAAATTCCCATGGTGATCGTGCGGATGTCAAGGTGTTCGTTTTGTATCATGGTGATGGTTTCCATGATGTCTTTCATATTGAGCATGTATGTTTTCCTCCCGTCCTATTAAATCCTGTGCATGGAATTGAAAATATCTTCGTGCATGACGTGGACGGTCATGGAAGGGACGGCCGCCTGGATGCTTTCTTTCAACTCTTCCAGGGAACAGCCCATCTGGTCGATATCCACAAGCATGATCATGGCAAAATATGCGTCCAGCACGGACTGTGTGACTTCCGATACGTTGGCGTTGGCGTCGGCGCAGGCGGTGCTGACCTTTGCCAGAATGCCGACCATGTCCTTTCCGATTACGGTGATTACTGCTTTCATATTATCCTCCCGAATTTTATTCCAAATGATTACCGATCGATGCGATCGCTATATCGTATCAGCACATTACCGCACATGATCGATTTCATATGATATATCGTATCGACCTCATATACGCGATCGGCGAAATATGCAAGATCGATTTATTATCAATTTAACATTTTATCACAATATAGCGGCCGTCTTCAAGCGTTGGATCTGTTTTGTACTTGATTTTCAAGTGCGGGTATTTTTCTGCGAAGTAAACTTTGTTCCGTTTGGCGTTTCCAACCATGTTGGAGAAGGAGCTGCCGCTGCTGTAAAATGTAAAGCTGCACGGGGCGGATGTGCGTTTGGCGGAAGCTGCGGCCGGGAAAAGTTCGCTTTGCACCGATGTTGTTTGTGGTGGATCCTGCGGGTTTGGTGAGGCGGCCTTCTGCCTGTTTTGTTGTGTTTGTGTTTGCATTTGCTGCCCCGGCTGCTTTTTCAGCAACGCTTTTAGTTGTCCCTCTAACTGCTCCTTGGCGATTTCGCCTTCTACGAGCTGGCGGAAAGCAGGGTGGTAGGTGTGTCCCTGTATTTCACCGCCTTCCCGGATCAGGTCGGTGCTTTTCAGGCCCACCCGGATGATCTTGATCCCCGCGCCGTCAAGAATCTGGTACATCGCCTTGGTCATGTGGACAGCCTGCTCTGTCGTGAGCGGGGCATAAGTGCCTGCCCGGTACATTTTGTAAAGCTGTGTATCGTTTAAGACGATGGTCGGATAGAGCCGGGCAATGGCAGGGTGCATCGCCACTGTTTCTCTTGCCGAAAAGATGCACTTTTGCAGAGAGTCCCCGGGAAGCCCGATCATCAGTTGAATCCCCAGTGTAAAACCATAATCTTTGATGAGACGGCATGCCCGGTAAATATCCGCAGGCGTATGGCCGCGGTTTGCAGCGGCAAGCACATCTGCATCGAAGGACTGCACGCCCAGTTCAATCACGTCCGCATCGTGCGCTTTGAGGTTGTCCAAAATTTTCTCGTTAATATAATCAGGCCTTGTGGACATATGGATTTTATCAATCAGCCCTTTTTCCTTATACGCCTTAGCGACCTTGAGGAATGCGGACTGTTCCTCGATGGGGATTCCCGTAAAGCTGCCGCCGAAAAAAGCCACTTCAATGGTTTGAAGCTGACGCCCTTGCAGGGTGGGCAGGTATGATTCGATGATGTTTTTGACGTCTTGCGGACTGACATCGGCGCTTCTTGCCGTGATCGCCTTCTGGTTGCAGAAGACACAGTCGTTTGGACAGCCTTTATGTGGGATGAAGATCGGGATTATCGCATGTGTTTTCATATTTCTATTGTACCATAAAGGGTGTGTTGTGTTATACTAAAGATAATAAAAATTGCAAGAAACACAGGCGAAGCGCATTGAGAAGATACGGAGCAGGGCATGAAGCATAAGATGGCGGTAAGCATAGGAATCATATTGCTGGCAGTGATAGGAATGCTGGTTTTTATCTTTATCTATTATACGACGCAGTTTTCGCTGTCCCTCAAGGGTTCTGATGAAATGACAGTAGGGCTGTATTCGGTCTATGAAGATCCGGGAATCGAAGCGAAAAAGGGCGGAAAGGACATCTCTGGTAAGGTCAAGGTAACGGGCAAGGTGGATACCGAAAAGCCAGGTGAATATGTGCTGCAATACCGGATGGGAACCTTGACTGCCGAGCGGACGGTGATCGTAAGCAATGAGATGAACCCGCGTTTGATGTTGACGGACGGGGAATGGGCGGCGGAAATGCTGCTTGGGGAAGAATTTGAAGAGCCGGGATATGAGGCTTACGATGAGAACGGAAAGGATATTTCAGACCGCGTTATCGTATCGGATCTCGATTTTAACAAGGCGGGAAGACATACTATAGATTATACGGTCAGTGATGATGCGGGCAATACCACCAGGATATCGCGCATCGTGAAGATCGCACCCAATACGGATTATAAATCCCCAGGGCTTCCGATCTGTATGTATCATTATGTCTATGATGAGGACGATCCGCCTGACGATTTGAAAAAGCGATATGGAAATTACATCAGCCAGCAGGATCTTTCGGAGGAGCTTGCATGGTTAAATGAAGAGGGCTACTATTATCCGAGCTGGGAGGAGGTCAGGGCATATATAGACGGTGAGCTGCTTTTGCCGGAAAAAAGCATCGTGCTGTGTTTTGATGATGGAGCCGACAGCTTCCTGACATACGGCATCCCGGTTCTGGAAAAATATAAAGTCCCTGCGACTTGTTTTATGATTACATCATACGACGGTGAAAATAAAATCGCCAGCCATCAGAGCGAGTATGTCGATTATGAATCGCATTCACACGATATGCACAAAGGCGGCGGTAAAATAGGGCATGGCGGTATTTTCACTGCGTTGTCAAAGGAAAAGGGACTGGCGGATCTCAACGCTTCGATTAAAATCTGCGGCAGCAGCAATGCCTTTGCTTATCCGTTTGGCGATTACAATAACAGCAGCAGGGATATGGTAGAAGAGGCTGGTTTCCTGTGTGCCGTTACGACGGAGTACGGGAAAGCTTATCCAGGTGATGATCCGATGCTGCTTCCGCGCGTGAGAATGTCTGAGGGGCAGAGCCTGGAGCGGTTTATCGGCATGGTAGCGCCGAAAACGCAGCAAAAGCAAAAGCGGTAAAGCAGGAAAACGGGTAGCGTTGAAGCGGAAGAGCTTGAAATGGGATGTTTGAAGCGGAGTGGCGGGCGCGCCACTGAGGCAGATGGCAAACCGCATCTGTTAAACAGGACAGAAAGCGTGTCAAAAACAGAACAGTGGGCGCACCGTTATTCTGTGTGGAATCCGTCCGCTATGTCGGCAGATAATTACTCTGTGAGGATGCTGCCGATATCCATCAAGGGAAAGTCCTTGAAAGATACGAGCGCGATATCGCGGTCAGATAAAAAGGCCGCGATTTTTTCATAGTCTGGATGCGCTTCCAAATTGCCGTTGAAAACAATCGTGCGGGCAGTTTGGGTTTGTGCAGCTTTAAAGTGCGGAGCTTGTGGCGGCTGCATGGCATCAGCATATTGCCTGTCAGGCTGGGCGAAATTTTTGGCAAGCGCAGGCTCACTTTCACCGGACGGAGCTTTGTTTTCATCAATGGATTGCGGGATGAGAAGATTGCCGCCGCAGCCGCCGATGAAGCCGTAATCAAATCCAGGCAGCAGGATATGCCCTTTTTCGATTAGCAGCACATCGGCATCGTGGGCAGAGAGCGCTTTGGCAATTCCCTGATCGGAAGTGATAAAGGATGTATCGTCTACAGGCATACAGCAGCAACGGCTATAGCCTTGCGGCACATCGACCATTTGCAGCTTTGCAGAAGACCCGCATTGCTGATACTGCTCTTGATGCCATGTGCGGGCAGCTTGCAGCAGGCTGGGGTCGGTGTATTTTAAATTGTGGATGAAGTATTTCCCGGTGCAAATGGCATTGTAGCGGATATTTCCCGGGTAACTTTCTTGCAGCTTTTGCGGATTTCCCGCAAAGAGACGAATGTTTTCCCAGACGCCCATGCGGCAGAACTGGATATCGGCGTGCTTGCGGACTTTCTCGTAAACCGGAATCCCGCTGCCATTTAGAAGCTGCGGCGCAAAGCCGTGACTTTTTAAATATTCAATTAAAGGCATTCCCGCCTGGTCGGATAAGTAAACGCTTTTCATGTTTTCAGTATATCTTGCTGTTGCTATTTTTGTAAATAAAATTTATAATAAAGAAAAAAAGAGTGCAAGGCGGAATCAGAGCGTCTTTTGCACATATGTCGCTTATGGCACCCGATTTTGGGAGACGCTTTGCAAGGTGCTTCTTTGCAGCATGGAAAATATCAAAATGGCATTTTCTATCCGATAAAAAAGCTGATACGAGAAATGGATGTAGAAAAATAAGATGGTTCATATAGGAAATAGCTGGGATGAAATTCTGGCGGGGGAATTCGACAAAAAATATTATTTGAAACTGCGGCAATTTTTGATCGGTGAATATAAGAGCCGGGTGATTTATCCCGATATGTATGATATTTTTAACGCTTTGAAATTTACGCCATATGAAAAGGTCAAGGCGGTTATTTTAGGTCAAGATCCGTACCATCAGCCGGGGCAGGCACATGGATTATGCTTTTCTGTACAGAAGGGCGTGCCGCAGCCGCCGTCCCTGGTGAATATCTTTAAGGAACTTGCTGATGATCTGGGGATAACGCCGCCTGCCCATGGCAATTTGGAGAGCTGGGCAAATAACGGGGTGCTGCTTTTGAATACGGCGCTGACGGTGAGGAAGAACCAGGCCAATTCGCATCGCGGCAAGGGATGGGAGATCTTCACTGACAGGGTTATTGAACTGCTCAACGAAAGGCAGCAGCCGATGGTGTTTATTCTCTGGGGAAATAATGCGAAGGCCAAGGAAAAGCTCGTTACCAATCCGAATCATTGCATTATCAAAGGTGCGCATCCAAGTCCTTTGTCGGCGCATTATGGTTTTTGGGGCGGCAAGTATTTCTCACGGACAAATGATTTTCTGGTATCGACGGGGCAAGAGCCGATCGATTGGAAGATTGCGGAATAAGCGGGCTGCCGGGCAAGCGCTGGTTGATCGGCGCTCCTGGAACACAGTGGGCGTGTTATACAAAAGGTTGATTGGGCGATCCCTGAATGAGCGCTGTGAGTTGCCGTTTGCATTTGCTCTTGCAAGTGCTGTGGTAAGGTGACAATTGATTACATTTGATATGAGGAAGGTATCTGTTTTATGATTTTAGATCGATGACCGCAATGGATGGTTTTGATCGATGATCATGGTCGGGAGATGCCTTTTTTGTGTTTTTTTGGTGGCTGCCGTTTTCCTGTCAAGCTGCTCTCTGTTGATCTGCCCCTCTGTGATGCTGCCACTCGTTTGATTTGATGCATGAGCGCCTTGCGAATACGATGGTTCTGCCATTTGGAATCCGCAACGCTGGGTTTTGCAGAAAAAAATCAAAAAAATGGTACTCAAGACCCATAGTGCAAGCAGAATCATGATAGTATAATAATTAACAAAGTTGAGGGGTGAATTGATATCAGATGCTTTTGCCGGTTTTTAATGAATCTTGATGAATTCCGATAAAGACGAAATCGTTTAACCTTTATGGATTTCATTTCCTGCCGCAAGCGGAAATGGTCGTTTGGCGGGCAGCTAGGGATCTTTGGTTCAGGGAGGGTAGCTTTTGAAGGAAGCTTCATAATATGGAAAGGACAGTGTATGAGTCAGGAGTTGTGGACGAAGGATTGGGAAAGAATTAACGAAACCATTTTGCAAATGAACAGTGAAAGCGATGTGTTGAAGGCGTTTAACCGCTTTTTGCTCGATATCGAAAAACTGATTCCTTATGAAAAAGCGTGTATCTACTTTTATGACCTTTCTGCAAACGATACGGTAAAGGATTACATCGGACAGGGTTTCAGCCAGAAGGAGCTGACGGATTACGAACGCTATTACTGCAATATCGATGATGTGGTGGACAAGATGATGCCGAATAAAGAGGTGATCATCAAAAGCACAGAAGCCTTTGACCTTGAACAGCGGAAGGAGACCGAGTATTTCATCGATTATGTGACTCCGGCTCATACGAAAATTTCCCTGGATACCAATTTCCGCTGGAATCTCGAAAACCGGGAATTTTGCATCGGTTCGCTGGATTTGTTTCGCAACGAAAAGGACACGGACTTCACGGCGCGGGAAATGGAAATTTGCAGGATCTTCCAGCCTCACATCGAACTCAAGGCTTCTAATTACGCGTTTTTGTTTGACAATATTGCGCATCAATACGCTCTCACGAATGCGGAGCAGGATGTCGCCACCATGATCCTGCGGGGATATTCAAACGAGCAGATCGCCGAAGAAAAATGCATCACGATATCCACGGTCAAAAAGCATGTCTCTAAAATATTGGAAAAGTCAGATTCGAAATCACGGATCGAGTTTATCTGCAAAGCATCTGGCAATCAATAAAGAAGAGACAAGCGGGAAATGAGGCGCGATAGGGCGTTATGGATCAGCTGCTCAGCAGATGTGGAGCAAGCTGATGATATGGCAAGGCTGAAAAACCTCGGATTTTGAGGTAAAAAATATTTGATGATATGAGGAGGTTTATATGAAAGACATTATCACGGTTGCTGTCGTTAATTTCAGGGTAGATGCGGCGAATAAAGAGAGCAATCTCTCCAGGATGTGCGGTTTTGCAGAGGCAGCGGCAAAGCGGGGGGCGGATCTGGTTTTGTTCCCGGAAATGTGCCTGTTCGGATATGATTACTATGTAGATGAAGACATCCCGCAGCAGGAAAAAATCAAGAATGCGGAGCTGATCAGCGGCCCGTCATGCCAGGCGATTGCGGAAATTACAAAAAAATACGGCATTTACGCTGTCTTTGGCATGGCGGAGAAGCTTGTGGATACACCGGATGCCACGCTGTACAATTCAGCAGTGGCGGTAGGACCAGAAGGGGTGATCGGCGCTTACCAGAAAATGCACCCGTTTGAAACAGAAAGCATCTGGTGCGAAAAGGGCGATAAACCGTTTATGTTCGATACTCCATGGGGACCGATTTCGGTTGGCATCTGTTTCGATACGTATCAATTCCCGGAATTGCAGCGGTATTACTGCGGACAGGGCAGCAGGCTGTATTTGAACCCGACTGCCGTGGTGGAGGAAATTCCAAAAGAGGGAAGCCGCCAGGCCTTCATCGATTACTATGCGCCGACGCTGGAATACGGTGTTTTGTGCAATACGATCTATGTTGCCAGCGCGAACCTGTGCGGGACGGATATCGTGGATTACTTCGGCGGCGGAAGCTGCATCATCGGTCCAAAGATCACGCCGTTTTATGAGACGAACCTGCATTATTACGCAGGAAATAAGGATAATGTCCAGGAGGGTATGTTCATTGAGACCATCGATCTTTCTTTGGCGACGAGGCGTTTGTTTGTCGATAAGGATCTGACTGGCGAGCCGGATTACAGGCCGCATATTTACAAGACATTCCTGTAAAATGTTTCTGTGAAATCACAGGAACAATCATTGATATCATCCAGAAGCCATTCAATCTATTGGCGGATGATGAAAAGGTTACAATCTATTGGGAGATGTATTGATAAAATTTAAAGTTTGAGAACAGGAGGAAATTGAAATGAACGACAATACGTTAAAACGTACTATGAAGCTGCGCCACCTCGTCGTCTTTGGCGTGGCTTTCCTGACGCCGATGATCGCATATACCATATATGGTGTGATTGCGACCTCATCTCATGGTGTCGAATCAGGTTCGATCTGTTTCGCTGTCGTTGCCATGCTGTTTACGGCGTTAAGCTATGGGCATATGGCGAAGGCGTACCCGGCGGCCGGCTCTACTTATACATATACGAGAAAGGCGATTAATTCCAAGCTTGGCGTGATCGCTGGCTGGATCGTGCTTTTGGGCTATGTTTTCTTCCCGATGGCAATCTGGTTGATCGGGGCGTCCTATTTGAGCGCAGCCGTTCCGGCAGTTCCTTCATGGGTATGGTTGCTTGGGTTCATCGTGATCACATCGCTGATCAATTTCATCGGCGCAGAGGTCGGAAGCAAGATTAATTTCATTATGGTTGCAATTCAGGTGGGCATCATCGTCGCATTCCTGATTTTCACGATCAAGGCGATCACGGAAGGCATGGGCGAAGGGACGTTGGCATCTTTTTCACCGTTTTATAATCCTGATATTGATTTTAGCTATACCGTGGCTGGAGCGGCGGCAGCGTGCTATTGCTTCTTGGGATTTGATGCTTTGACGACATTTACGGAGGATGCGATCGATCCGACCAAGAACATTCCGAGAGCGATCATCCTGACGCTTCTCGCGTGCGGCGCGATTTTCCTGGTCGTAACTTATTTCACGCATCTGGTACATCCGTCGTATGACTATGCGAATCCCGATAATGCTGCGTATGAAATCGCAAGACAGGTCGCTCCGTCCGTTTTCGGTGCAATCTTCCTGATCGGTACGATCGTGGGTCAGTTTGCGGCAGGTCTATCCGCACAGGCAAGCGGTGCGCGTCTGTTATATGCGATGGGCAGGGACGGTGTGCTTCCGAAGAAGCTTTTTGGAAAGCTGCACCATGCGAGGAAAACGCCGATGAATGCGATCATCCTGATCGGTGCGGTAGCGTTGTTTGCCATTTTCCTTGATGTGACCAAAGCGACGGCATATATCAATTTCGGCGGCTTTGTTGCCTTCTTCTTTGTCAATCTTTCTGTAATTGCACAGTATTTTGTAAAGCAGAAGGAGCGGTCGGCAAAAGGTGTGATCCTGTATCTGATCTTCCCGATCCTGGGTGCGCTTCTCTGCTTGTACCTTCTGGCACATCTGGACAGGTTCGCGATTATCTTAGGCTGTGCATGGACGGTAGCGGGAATTATCTATCTGCTCGTTCTGACGAAGGGCTTGAAGCAGGAACCGCCGGAGCTGGGGATCGACGATTAAGCTTGGCGGGGTTTTCGGTCTTTAGCGCTGTAAATCCACTTTTTCGCTGGAATTTGCTTTCGAATGTTTGGATTGTAGGCAGAAGTTTTTGGCGGCATTATGTTCGATAGCATATTCCTTGTGCGCTGGGTTTAGCAGATTCGTCTCTGATGCTGTGCTGCCAGATGCTTTCTGCGGGAGATGCAGGGCAGCATGAGAGTCAACCAGCAGACAGTATGATAGCCAACGGGCAGGCAATATAAGAGTCAACCAGCAGGTTTGAAATGGAATTTTATGTAAAATGTAATGAATGGAGTAGCATTTGCGTTTTTTTCAGCAAGTGCTACTCCATTTTCAATGGGTTCAGCGGGCGGATTGCTTTAGATCGGGAAAAAGTGCTTATATTGGTCATGAAAACAGCCGCAATGCTTGAAAATAAAGTAGCAAACAGCTTGGAAAAGCCATTTGCTACTCGATGTTAGCGATTTTGCAAAAATGGGTGATTTATAAAAAAGCACATCCCAAGATGCCATTTGTCAAGGTTATTTTCATCGAAAAATATCTTGATGGGTCTTAGTTGTCAAGACATATGTTACACTTTGAGAAATACTCTTCTACAATTTGAT